>NZ_DJOA01000031.1:14566-42782 GCF_002437085.1 Candidatus Avelusimicrobium stercoris
AACAAGGAGAAAAAATGAAAGGTTTTATGAATACTTTATTGTCATTCCAGGGCCCGCATACAAGCGGGAACCTGGAATCTAGGAATAAAATAAAGAGTTTTTCTAATAAACAGACTGGATCCCAGGTCCACGCCTGGGATGACAACCATAACGGCAACGGCAGATTCCCGAACCCTGCGGGCCGCCCCACACTCGGGAATGCCATCGTTATGAAAAAAGGAGGTCATCCTGAACTTGTTTCAGGATCTACATCTTGGGTTGTTAGCCGTGGATTTACCCTTATAGAACTATTAGTCGTTGTGCTCATTATCGGTATTTTGGCGGCGGTGGCGGTGCCGGAGTATCAGGTGGCTGTGTTAAAAAGCCGTCTGTCCAGCACAATGGCCACCGTCAAAACGATTGCCAATGCGGCCGAGGTGTATTATTTAGCCAACGGAGCCTACGCGCCGGACGATATTACGCTACTTGATATTTCGGATGTGAGCGGATGCAGACAAGTCGGTGCCGGGCAATTAAATTGCGGAAACATTTGGTACGATTATAATGCCGGGGGCGCTTGGCACAGTGGTAGTCAAGAAGACCGCATTGACGGGCGGGTATATTTAAATGGGGCCTATACTATTAGATATTCTCAATATTTAGAGAATAGTCCTACTTACGCGGGCGAGCGGCATTGTGTTGTTAATGATATTTCTTCCTCTTTGGCGCACCGTGTTTGCAAAAGTATGGGTGGCACGCTGGTTAGTGGTAGCAGTGCGGAATATCGTTTGCCGTAGCCGAAAAAATTTTTCTATATCTGTTTGCATTTCTTGTCCCAAAGTGTTATAATAACATTGCGGGGTAGAGAAGCCTGGTATCTCGCAAGGCCCATAACCTTGAGATCACTGGTTCAAATCCAGTCCCCGCAATGTTTTCTATGATTACCGCCCTTACAGGGCGGTTTTTTTATGCCTGTTTTTTATGTACAATAGAAAAGAATTGTATAAGGGTTTAAGTTAGGAGGATGAAATGAACATATGTATTTTTATTGGCGGGAATAAACACTTTACCGCCGCCCGCTTGGGGGTAAAACTGGGCGAGGAATTACGGCAAAAAGGCTTTCAGGTTACGCTGGCTTGCGTAAAGGGAAAATTGAAAGCCGCCACATCTTTGCCCGTTTACGAATATACGGCAACAGCCAAACCCAAAACCTTGGCTAGCGCGCTTAAAAAGGAACACGCCGATTTTGTAATTTCGTTTATGAATTTGTCCGGCTGTGCGGCGGCGCAGGAAGCGGGGTTGCCGTTTGCCTATGCCGAAAACGAAGGCTTTAAAGAGGATAAACCGTCCAAAGACAAAAAGACCTTGCTCAAAAAGGCCAAACAGGTATTTGTAATTAAAACCTCGGACAAACCGCTTAATAAAAAGGCTTATACAGGCCTTAAAGTGCAGGAAGTTACCAATCCTGCCGTGTGGGTGGAGCATTATAATTACAACAAACCCGCCTTCTTTAAAAAGGAAAATAACATCGTGGCCGTGGGCAAATTAGCCAAGGAAAGCGGCTTTGATAACCTGCTTAAAACTTGGGCGCGCTTGGCCCCGGCGCATACGACTTGGCACTTAACTATTGTGGGAGACGGCACCAGCAAGGCTGCCTTACAAAAATTTATTGATAAAAATCACTTGCAGGCCAGCACCGAAATTGTACCCGCGCAAACGGACGTGTACAGCCTGTTGCGCAATGCGGATATCTTTGCGTACCCAGCCTTAAACCCGGCGGAAGCCGATATCCTGCTGGATGCTATGGCAAGCAAATTGCCGTGCGTGGCGTGCGAATCCGCTCCTGTTACGGCATTGGTGGCCAACGGCATTAACGGCCTTATTGTAAACGCGGGTGAAGAAGAACCCTTTACCATTGCCTTGGATGAGTTAATGGTAAACTGGGGCAAGCGTGTGGGCTTGGCGGTGGAAGCCAGCAAATTAAAAGACAAATATCCGTTTGAAGATTTTGTCCGCGCGTTTGCGCAGTTGCTTGATTAATTATTGCCCGGCACATTTTTAGGCCGGGCTTTTTATACGGAGTTTACCTTGCGGATTACTTGTGTGATAGGAACCTTGGGCGGTGGCGGAGCGGAGCGCGTAATGACGTATTTATGCGCGGGGCTTGCCGCGCGCGGGCACCGGGTAACCCTGCTGACGCTGGATGATTCCGTGCCGGATTTTTACCAAACGCCCGCTTCCGTGGTGCGCGTGCGGGAGCATTTGGGAGCCTTTAAGGAGTCCGGCTTTTGGGGCGGTTTTCCGCGATTGTACCGTTTAATGCGCGCGGTTGCGGATACGCGCCCGGACGCGGTTATCAGTTTTATGACCATTAGCGTCTTGGCCGCCTGTTGGCTTTTACGAGTACCCTATATTTATGCCGACCATTTGGACGTGCGGCACTTGGAATATTCGCGCAAATGGCAGGTGTTGCGCAACTTTTTGTTGGCGCGCGCCAGCCGCGTAACGGTACTGTCCGAGCGGGACCGCAAGTTCTTGGCAATGTATTTCCCCAAGTGGCGCGTAAGCGTGGTCTATAACCCTGCAATGCCCGCGGCTACGCAAACCTATCCGCGCCCCGCGTTTTTGGCGCCCGACAAAAAATATGTACTGGCAGTGGGGCGGCTCGTTAAACAAAAGGGTTTTGACCGCTTGTTGCAGGCTTGGCGGCGCGTGTGCGACGATTTTCCAAATTGGCGTTTGTGCGTGATTGGGGCCGGGCCGGACGAAGCGGAATTAAAGGGCTTGACCGATACGCTAGATATCCAAGCCAGCGTGCAATTTGTACCGCCCGTAAAAGGCTTGGCGGCCGTTTATCAGCACGCAGATTTGTATGCAATGTCCTCGCGTGCGGAGGGTTTTCCAATGGTATTGCTGGAAGCAATGGCATCGGGATTGCCAGCGGTCAGTTTTGCCTGCACGGGGCCGGACGTGATTATCCGTAACGGTACGGACGGCTTTTTGGTCAAGCAAAATCATACCGACCAACTGGCCGCCAAACTGGCCGAATTAATGGCGGATACCGAAAAGCGCGCACGTTTTGGCGCACAGGCGCGGTCGGTGGTGGAGCGGTTTTCGCTTGATAACTATTTAAACGCCTATGAAAATTTATGTAAGGATGCTGTAAAATGAATTTTGACGAGCCGCATATTAAAATTAGCCTGTTGGATTTAAAGCAAGCGCTTGGCCTGCGCGGGCGGGATAGCCGTTTGGTGCGCTGGGTGATGAAGTGGAGCCAAGCAAAAAAGAATTTCCTTTCTAAATTGCGCCACGGGGGCCGCACGGTTTCTCCGGGTGAAAAGTTGCGCGTGCTGTTTTGGCTGGCCGGCGGGTTGGGAGACGGCGCGTGTGCGCGGCGGCTGGTGCTGGCGTACCGGGAGCAAATGCCCGAAGCGCAGTTTTTTATTTATGCGCAACTGCCGGACGTGGCCAAAACGCTGTTTGGCGGAGATGATAACACCACTATTTTGCCAGACGGAAAAATCCATTGGGCGGATTACGATTTGGTTGTTCAGGTGTGTTTGACGGCTAAATTTTTGCACGCGGACGCTGCGCGTATTGGGCGGTTGGCTCCTACCTTTCTCCCAGCATTTGAGCGCGCGCAGGAAGCCCAAAACAACTTGGGCGAACTATTAGATGACCCGTTTTTGACCGAGGCCGCCTTGGGCCGTTGGCTGTATGCTTGGGGCGGGCGGCGGTTTGATTTACTGTCCTATACGGGCGGGCTTGCCTTGCCGCACGACGAAACTCGTCGTTTGAAAACGGAGCCTAAAATTTTGGAAAAATACGGCTTATCCGGTGTGCCTTATATTACCTTTCACGACGGGACAAGTTCCGCGCAAACGGTGGAGGATAAACGCCCCACGCGCGCTTGGCCGGCGGTGCGCTGGTGCGAGTTCTTCCGTTTGTTTAAGCGGCAATTTCCGCAAATTAAACTCGTACAATTGGGGGGCAAAAACAGCCCGGTTTACGAGGAAGCCGATTTTAATTTAGTGGGCAAAACGCCGCTTTCGGATGTGCCATCCCTCTTACAGGGGGCCAAGGCGCATATTGATACGGAGAGCGGTCTCGTGCAACTGGCGCAGTATTTAGATGTAAGAAGCGTGGTTATCTTCGGTCCGACGGACCAAGAGTTTTTCGGCTATGCTAAAAATATCAATTTAGCGGCCGGGCCGTGCGGCGGTTGTATGTGGAGCACGGCGGATTGGGTGTTCACTTGTCCGCTGGGGCATAAAGCGGCCCCGTGTACCGAAGCCGTCCGCGCGCAAGACGCCTTAAAAGCACTCAAAAAAATATTGGCGCGTTAAAAGCGGTTTTTAAATTGGCGCGTAAACAGTGCCCAGTCGCCGCTTTTGCGGGCCAAAAACCAAAGCGCCCCTAGAAAGATAATTCCGCCGAAAAGAAGTGTAAAAAACACATTGGTGCGCGGGCCGAAAAACGCATATAAGGCCGAGGGGAAAAGCGCCAAAATGTTTACGGCCACTAACCGTGCCGCCGCCCGCAGAGAATACATATATTCCACTTGCGGAAAATGCTTTTTAAAGAGTAAATAATTAATAAACAAACTCACCGCGCAGCACCCCGCCTGTGTGTACGGGTACGCATACGCGCCGAACACCCTCATTGTAAACGGCACCAATACGATAAATAAGATAATTCCCGCCAGCGCATAGGGCAGGCTTTCCTTCACCTTCCGGCCCGCCGCCACCACATTGTTTTGCATTAAAATAGGCCCCATAAACCACATCATCGCCATTAACGGGCGCAAAAAGTTGGCCGCGCCGTGTACGTCCTGTGGGGTAAAGTTCCCGCGCTCAAAAAAGAGCGAAATGATTTCAGGCGCGTAAAAACAAGTAAATACCGAGAGCGGCGTAAGTAAAAAAAGCACAAAATGCTGGGTGGTTAAAAAATCCCGGTTTAATTGGTTCCAATCGTTTTGGGCGGCGCTTTCGGTTAATTGGATTTTGGAAACATTGGTAACGCGGAGCGTAAAAATTTCAGTCGGCGAGTCGGACAGTTGCCGCGCATAGTTAAGCGCGCTGACCATCCCGGCAGAAAATCCGCTGAGTAAATAAAGCGGAAGCACGCTGCTGACGATGTTCGCCAGTTCAATGGCTTGGTTGCTAACGAGGTTTGCCGTCAATTTTTTGTGCCAGCCTGCGCCGTGCACGCCAAAGGACCAGTTGAGTTCTTTTTTTAGCGCGCATAGAAAGACGATTGCCTGTACCGCATTGGCCGCCAAAAAGCCGTATATCATACTGACTATGCCACAGGTGCGCCCAAAACACAGCAGGCAAATAAAGGGCAGCAGGGCGTTTAGCGGGGTAAACAGAGCGGCGGTAAAGCGGCGGTACATTTCCAACACGGCGGTTAAATAGGCAACTAGCAGTTGCAAACCGAATAACAAAAAGCCGAGCGAAATCAGTCCGCGCTCTGCCGTCAGTTGGGCAAGGTCAAAACGGGATAAAAGTTTTCCTAGCGCCACCGGGCAGAAGAACCCCGCCGCCGTTAGCACAGCCGCCAGCAAAATATAGAAATATAAGAACCTGTTTAAAAGGGCCCGCCCGCCGTGTGGGGTTTTGGCGTCCTGCGCCATTGCCTCCGGGATGATGACGGCGGCGTTCATCCGCTGTAAAAACGTTAGCCCAAATCCCATTATCATAATGAGATAAAAATACACGTCGGTCGTCTTGCCTGCGCCGAAATAAAGGGCAATTAAAAGCGCGTTGGCAAACGATACCAGTTTCCACGCCAGCGTGGCCCCCACGGCCAGCGCGGCGCCGAAAGAATAGGAAGTGGGCTTAAAAAGATGAACCATATTTGATATTATAATAATTTAGGAGATATTATCGTGAATACTGAATTTGAACCTGTTATCGGGTTGGAAATACACGTCCAGCTCGGAAGCAAAACCAAGTTGTTTTGTTCTTGCCCCAACGGCGTGGGCGATGAAACCAAGCCCAACACCGCCATTTGCCCTGTTTGCGCCGGACATCCGGGCGTATTACCCGTACTAACGGAAGGGGCCCTGGAACTTGCGGTGCGTGCGGGGCTTTCTATGAATTGCAAAACGAACGAATATTCCTCGTTCTCGCGCAAACATTATTTCTATCCGGATTTGCCCAAGGGCTACCAGATTACCCAAAACGAAGAGCCGATTAACGGCGCGGGCTATATTGAAATTACGTTTGGTCCCAAAGAAAATTTGCAAAAAAAGCGCATTGGTATTCACCACGCGCACTTGGAAGAGGACGCCGCCAAATCCTCCCACTTTGCAGATCACTCCTTGGTGGACTATAACCGCGCTGGGTGCCCGTTGTTGGAAATCGTGTCTATGCCCGATTTGCGCTCGCCCGATGAAGCCTATGCCTATTTGACCGAAATCAAACGCTTAATGCGCTGGGTAGGCGCTTCCAACTGCGATATGGAAAAGGGCGAACTGCGTGTGGACGTGAACATTTCCTTGCGCCCCAAAGGACAGGAGAAATTCGGCACGCGCGCGGAAATCAAAAATTTAAACTCGTTTAAAGCCGTCAGAGACGCGCTTAACTACGAAATCAACCGCCAGACGGAAATTTTAAACGCGGGCGGACAGGTAAAGCAGGAAACCCGCCTGTGGGATAAAGAAGAACTGGTTACCAAGCCGATGCGCTCCAAAGAGGACGCGTTGGATTACCGCTATTTCCCGGAACCGGATTTGCCGCCCGTGGTGTTAAAACACGACTGGCTGGAAAATGTAAAGGCCCATATGCCCGAATTGCCGGGTGCCAAGGAAGCACGCTTTATGAAAGCCGGCTTGTCCGCTTACGATGCGGGCGTGCTGACGAGTTCGCGCGAAATTGCCGCCTATTTTGAAGAAGTGGTAAAGGGCGGAAAAGTGTCTTTAAAGACGGCCTCTAACTGGATTCAAACCGACCTGTTGGGCGTGTTAAACGCCGAAAAGAAGGAAATCCAAGATTCGCCTATTCCGGCCGCCCGCTTGGCGGAACTCTTGGAACTGGTGGAAAGCGGCAAAATCAACCGCAAACAGGGCCGCGAAGTGTTTGACGAAATTTGGAAGACGGGCGAAGCCCCGGCCGCCGTGGTGCAAAAACGCGGTATGGCGCAGGTGAGCGACGAGGGGCAATTAGAGGCTTGGGCCAAGGCCGCCATTGAGGCCAACCCCAAGGCCGTGGCCGATTATAAAAAAGGCAACAAGGCCGCCATCGGCGCATTGGTGGGGGGCGTAATGAAACTCAGCAAAGGCAAAGCCAACCCGCGCATTATCAGCCAGTTGTTAGGCAAGTTGCTCGCGTAAGTATCCGCCCAGCAAAGTTTAAAAAGCCGGCCTTTTTCGGGGCCGGCTTTTTCTGCTGTATAATAGTCCAATCCTTGGGGATGACGAAGATTATTCCAAGTAGCAGGCGTCAGCCCCACAAAGGTTTTTGCAGAGTTTTTTTCCGCGCTCACTTGCTCCTAAACAACTCGTTTTGCCGCGCTGGTTCTCCGTATATTGATCGGTATATTTAAAATAATGGTAATACACAATGTTGTGCCCAGCAGGGTTATTGTCAGTGCCACGGGTTAAACTATCCCACCCGCTAAAAGAGCCCGCATTTAAATCCCAGCGGTTTTTTTGACAAATCAAATCATACAGTTTCCCTTCTTCCTGGCACCCCGGTAGTGTAATGTCTAGGTCGGCCCAGTAGTCGGGGTATTTCCCGGTGGAAAGGTAATAAAGTTCTATCATTTCGCTTAATTTTTTACCGATTGTTTGTATTTCTGTAAAGCGGGCTTTATCTACTGCCAGTTGGTATTGCGGTACGGCCACCGCGGCCAAAATTCCAATAATCAGCACCACTACTAATAATTCCATTAATGTAAAACCTTGTTTCATTATAGTCTCCTTGCAGGCAATAAAAAACGGCTGTTGTGGATGAGCTACGCTAATAACCCAAACAAAACAGCCGTGGCCTCCCGTTTAAATAAACGGAAAGCACTCGGCACAACCCGCGCGGGTAATTAGTCCGCCCGGATTGTGCCTATAACGTGCTGTTTTTGGATTAGCGTATGCCTTTGAATGTTCAAAAGCTTACCCCTTGCGGGGCGCCAAAAACAGATTCAAATTGTAACAGGGCGTGTAAGGCCCGTTTTAACAGCCATCTCCTTGCCGTAAATATATAGTTATTCTAACAAATTTATCCTTTTTGTGTGTTTGTGCCAACTAACCCAAAACAGCCCGTGCCAAACGGCGCATAAAACGCTACCATAAAAACACACATAGAGGCAGCGCGTAAGAGGGGAGTCCTATTTGACCCGGGGGGTTAAAAGTTGCTATCATTTATGTGTAGAAGTAAATACCTATTAGGAGAAAGAAATGAAAAACTTACTCAAAGTTGTTTTGGTTCTGGCCTTGGCCGCCGGCTTGACCGCCTGCAAAAAGAACGTAAAAGATGACGCCAACGCCGACCTGACTGCCGGTGCCGGTACCGAAATGGTAATTGAAGAAACCGAAACGGTAACGGAAGTTCCCGCCCAAGAAGTTTCTTTGGGTGTGGTGCATTTCGCTTTGGACAAATACAGCCTGTCCTCCGATGCCCGCAAAATTGTAGAAGCCAACGTGAAGGCCATTAAAGCCGCCGCGTCTGCCGCTTCCTATCAAGTAACCGTAGAAGGTAACTGCGACGACAGAGGCACCATCGCTTACAACATCGCCCTCGGCCAGAAACGCGCCGACGAAGTGAAAGCGTATTACGTGCGCCTCGGTATTCCGGCCGCTAACATTACCACCGTATCTTACGGCGAAGAAAAACCGGTCTGCTACGAAGCCACCCAGTCCTGCTGGGCGCAAAACCGCAGAGCCGATACGTTGCTTAAAGTCAACTAATCGCTTGTTTTGAATAAGGAGCCCGGACCCAAAATGAAAAATGTTACTAAACTACTTTTTATGGCAGGTTCGGGCTTTTTGTTGTCCGGCTGCATCGCCAGCGAGCGGGATATGAGCACGCTCAAATTGCAGTTGCAGGAACTTAACGCCACGATTGTGCAAATGCAAGCCAACCAAGCCGAACTCGCCGGGAAAATGGACGAACTCAACAGCAATTTGTCCGCTTCCAACGAAAATTTGGCCCAGGTAGATGCGCAAATTAACAAATTGTCCGCCAAGTTGGACGATTTGTCCGTCTCTGTCCGCACGGCTCCCGCCGCCGCGGCCCAAGCGGAAAATGCACAAGCCGCCCAGCCGGCCGCCTTGTTGCCCTCGGATTTGTTTGCCGAAGCCAAGAGCCACTTGGATAAAGGCGCTTACGAGCCCGCCGCAATGGGCTTTAAACTCTACATTTCCAAATACCCGGACAGCGAAAACGTGGAACAAGCCTATATGTATATGGGCGATGCGTACATTGCCGCGGGGCAAACCAAACCCGGGGCGGTTGCTTACGCCACCTTGCTGCAAAAATTTCCGAAAAGCAAATTAATTCCGTCGGCGCGGTTGAAATACGCGCTGTCCATTGTGCCCCTTGGCAAAAAAGACGAAGCCAAACGCTATTTGTCCTCCGTTGTGCAGGATTTCCCGGCTTCGCCCGAGGCTAAAAAAGCCAAAGCCGAGTTGGCCAAAATCAAATAAACGCGTGTAACGCGCGGTTCCTTTTTATTATGAAAAAACTGTTTTCCCTTTTACTTATTGCAGGGGTTCTTATCACTTTTGCGGGGCGCGTAATGGCGGCCCAGCCCAAGACGGATGTGTATATCGGCATTACCTCGGTGGGGGATAAACGCCTGCCGGCTATCGGTATGCCGCCCTTCCGCTATACGGACGAAAAGGCCCAGCCCGCCGCCGCGTTGGTGCACGACGTAATGCGTGCGGATTTGCTGTTTGCCCGCTATTTTGACGTTACCGAGGACGGCCCGGCCTTTAATTCCCAGCATTTAAGCCAGCAGTTAAACCAATGGGGCGCGGCCCACGCCAGTTATTTGCTGGCGGGTGATATCACTTATGCGGCCCCGTACTTTACAATTAAAATTTACGTTTACGATATTTCTACCCGCACGTCCGTTTTTGCCAAGGCGTTCAAGGGTACCGAAAGCAGCCTGCGCAGACTGGCGCATATCGCTTCGGACCAGATTGTCTCCGCCTTAATGGGCAAACGCGGCATTGCCGATACCAAAATTGCTTTTGCCAACAACTCCACCCGCCACAAAGAAATTTATGTAGTGGATTACGACGGCGAGAACTTGCAGAAATTAACCAACGACAAGAGTATCGCCATTTTGCCCCGCTGGTCCAAGGACGGCAAAATCTTCTATACCACTTATAAATATAAAAACCCGGATATCTTTGCGATTGACTTGCGCGCGGGGAAAATCGCCCCGGTGATTATCCGCGGCGGCTTGTCGCTTATCGGCGGTGTTTCGCCCGACGGCAAGGCCTTGGCCTTTACCAGTTCCGGCGGAACGAACCCGAGCATTTATATTTACAACTTGGAAACGCACGCCAAAACCCGCATTACCAATAAGGCCTCGGTGGACGGTTCCCCGTCCTATTCACCCGACGGTAAGTATATTACCTTTGTGTCCAACCGCGCGGGCAACCCGCAAATTTATGTAATGGAACTTGCCACCGGCGAAACCCGCCCGCTGACGAAAACCTTTAACTGGTCCGACAGCCCCCAATGGTCGCCCACCGGGGAGTGGATTGTGTTCACGGGGCGTGAATCGCCCTATCACCCGATGGATATCTTTTTGGTGGACTTAACGGGTACGCAAATCCGCCGCTTGACCACCGATGCGGGTTCCAATGAGGACCCGACTTGGTCGCCGGACGGCCGCTTTATCGCGTTCACTACCACGCGCAACGGCAAACGCCAGTTGTATATGATGGATATGGACGGCAGCGCGCCGCACCTGCTTGCGGACTTAAAGGGCGACTCCTTTACGCCGCATTGGAGTTTTTAATTTAGTTGGAATATATAAAAATCCCCGGGGTTTGTGCTCCGGGGATTTTTTATGCGCAAGTTGGGTACGAAATGAGGTTTTTATGGGGCCTGGGATTTTTAAAGGGCCAGCGGACAGCGTTCCTGCCCCGTGGGGGCGTATCCCGTAGTTTATTTACGGGCTCTTGTTGTGATTAAAATTCCCCGTGTAGCAATAAAAACCGCCCCCGGCAAAAATGCTAGGGGCGGTTATACTAAATTAAATGCTTGTTATTTGCAGACGGAAAGACCCGTTTCCTCACAATCAGCGTTGGGGTATTCCTCGCAGCAAGCCTCTTTGGAGCCCTTGGGCAAAAAGATAGTATAGGCGTCATCGTTGACTTCAAAGGAGGCTCTCAAACCGTCTTCATCCTTGGAGTACCAGATGTCGTTAATATCCATATCTTCCATTTCGGCATTTTCATCAATAGCCTGCATCATAATAACGGCCTGCCCAGCCTTGGTGGCGGGGTTTTCTTGCGCCAGCGCCCCAACGAGCAACAAGGCGCCCAAGCCCAAAATTAAGAACAGGCTGATAATAGCCAACCACCACGGGTGGGACGGCGTATCGGGCAGTTCGTCTCCGGGCTGGAAGTCCGCGCGGACAACATACGTTTCCGCAATATAATCGTGCAAGGCGCGTTTGCGGTTGGTAAGCCCGGCCATTACGTAGCCGATGTACACGGTAACATAGGACAGAATTTTAGCAAAGGTGCGGCCCGTCGCGCGGCCAAAGCCGATGCGTCCGCCGTCTTTGCCGATTACCTTAATCCCCATAATGCGTTTGCCGAAGGTTGCTTGTTTGGCGCCGCTTTCCAGCAAGGCAAAATAAAGCCAGTACGAAATAGCGCCCAACACTTGCCACAAAATGTAAATGGCAACCATTACCGCCAGCGTTCCGGCGGCGGTGTCTTCGGTGGCTTGGCTGAGTTTTACGCCTTGCCACATCATCAGCGGTACGCAAATGACGGCTGGCGGAATAGCCACTAAAATACCGTCAATCACAAAAGCGACGGCGCGTTTCCAAAACCCGATATACGGTGCGTTCATAGTTTTTTCTCCTTTTTATGTGGGCCGTGCGTTTTAAAATGCGTTTAACAGCCCCAAATCACTTATTTGCGCGGTTTTTTGTAGCAGCGGCGGCAACGGGCCTGATAGGCGTCTGTTGTGCCTACTACAATGCGCTTTTTGTCTTTGCTGATACGTTGCGTGAAACTGGCCGGATTGCCGCACTTGGTGCAGACGGCCAGGTTTTTGGTAACGTATTCGGCCTGCGCCAAGAGGGCGGCCGTTACTTCAAACGGTTCGGCGCGGTAGTCGGTATCTAGCCCGGCTACAATTACGCGCTTGCCGGCCTTAGCCAGTTTGTTGCATACTTCTACAATACCAAAATCAAAGAAATTAATCTCGTCTATGGCGATAACTTGCGTGTCCTTTTCCACCAGCGGCAAAATTTCGGACGACGACTTTACGCACGTGGCCGCCACCTTGTTTTGGTTGTGGCTGGTAATGCTGTCAATGCCGTAGCGCGTGTCAATCTT
Organism: Candidatus Avelusimicrobium stercoris; assembly: GCF_002437085.1. Lineage (NCBI taxonomy): Bacteria > Pseudomonadati > Elusimicrobiota > Elusimicrobia > Elusimicrobiales > Elusimicrobiaceae > Candidatus Avelusimicrobium > Candidatus Avelusimicrobium stercoris. The sequence goes on from NZ_DJOA01000031.1 coordinate 27,075, forward strand.
GGAATTGAACAACTGCACCTTTTGCCGGGCGATAAGCGCAATGCGCACGCGGCGGATGAGTTCCTCCGTCTTGCCGGAGAACATACACCCGCAGATTACTTCTATCCAACCTTGTTTGTGATATATTAACGGATTAGCCATTTTTTAATCTCTTAAATCTCCTTGCCCGCGCCACGGATACCAATAGGTGTCCTCGGGCAGTTGGGCTTGGGCGCGCTTGTCGCCCCCGCACAAAATGTTAATGCGGAACGCAAACGATAAGTTTTGGTTGCGGTCGCGCACGGTAAATTCCAGGCGCGCGTCGTGGAAATCGCGCGAAACGCGGATGAGTTTGTTAAAGCCTACTAAACTGCCGCGGAACAGTACCGCATCTATCCCCAGGTCCGCAAACCATTTGCCGCTGGCGGGGCGGATACCCCAAGTGGTTGTAACGGTGTAGCGGTCGGAATTTGTTTCGTATTTAGAGCCGGGGTCAATATAGTCGGCAAAGTTGTTGAGTCCCAAACCGATTAACTGGTTTTTATAAACAAAGTTGGACTGGGCGATAAAACTGACGTTCTTTTCTTCCAAGTCGTACTGGTCCTGCACAAAGAAACTTACCGCGCCGTCCGGCGAGTTGTAACCCCACTCCAACAGGAGCGGCTCTATGCGGGATTTTAAGTGCTTCCAGTTTTGCTCGTAGCCGAAGCCGTCCTTTAAACTGTATGTATAGTCCGAAAGGTCAAACCCCGTTTTAAAGCGGACATAGGTGTTAAAGGTCGGGCGGTAATAATTGGTTAAATACAGGCGGTTTTTTTCAATGCCTTTATCGTGCGAAACCTGATCCGAAGTAATCGTGCCTGTGGAAAGGCGCTTGGTAAATTGGTAGCCGAAATCCGTAGAGCCCAAGAAGGTATGCGTCTGCATATTTAACTGGGTGCCAATGCGGCCCACCCAGGCGTCCTTGCCGTCCTTATATTGACTGTCAGCAAAGGTAACGGTTTGGTCGTAAAACACCTGCGGCGTAAACGTCAGCCCGCGGGAAAGGCGCAGGGCTTTTTCCGTCGTCCACTTGGCGTGGGCTTGGCGTTGGTAGGGGCCTTCCTCGTTGGGAATACCGTTTTTATATTGCAAAGTGGAGGTGTTGTTAAAATCCACTTCCAAGTGGTGCGAGGCTTTTAACAAGGGATCGTTAAACGGCAGCAGCGCGTATTTGATTTCCGGCAGAACGCGCTTTTCCGCCATAAATTCCTTTTTGTTCCAGTCAAAAATATCCTTTTGCTGGTAACTTACGCGCAGCGTAGAGCGGCGGGTTTGGCGCGCCAAAGAGAAGTTTGTCTCTTGGTCCGGCATAAAAATATACGGGTTACCGCGGAAGAAGGTGTCATAAAAATACGGGTCGGACACCATACGGAATTGCGTTTGAAACTGGTACAGCGCGCCGGTGGGGTTATTGAAATGGTCGGACGAGTCGTACATTTCCCACCAGTAGCCGCCTTGCACGCCCCAGCGTTTCGTGCTGGCGAGGTCTATTTCGTCGTTATCGGCTTTGTCATTAATGTAATACACTTCGCCGCTTCCGCGTAACGTGTCGGATTGTACGGCGGTCAGTTCTCCGCCAAAGCCGAACGAGGATTTGGTATAGTAGTCCAAATTCAGTTTAGGGCGCAGTTGCAAAAAGGGCTGGAAGACGGTGGACGTCATAATACCAAAGCCCGTTTTATTGCTTTGGGTAAATTCTACATAAGTGGTCCACGGTTTTTGGGAATCCAGCGAGCGCCAAAATACGGGCAGATAAAATACCGGGAAGCCGTCCAAGCGCAATACAGCGTTGGTGCCGAACACGCGCTTTTGCGGCGAAACGGTCAACTTGCCGACGGAAAGCGTATAGTGCGGGTCGGCTTTATCACAGCAGGTTACGGTGGCCCCGCGCAGGGTCTGTTTACCGTTTTGCGAGGACATTTCCTTGGCGGACAAAATGCGCAGGGGGGGATATTCGGTGGAAATATTTTCCGCCGTAAAATCTTTTGTGGTGTAATTGACGGAAATATTATTCCCTTCCAATACGCCGCCCAAACCGTCTTCTACCTTCATTGGCCCGACGGACGTAATTTGCGTGTTGGCTTGGTCCAGCGAAATATTTTCGCCCGTTACGGTGCGTTTTTTGCCGTCTTGGGTCTTTTGGATGACGGTTACGTTGCCCGAAAGATTTACTTTTTTGTCGTTGGGTTCCACGGTGGCTTTGTCCGCCGTGAAATAGACAAAGGCGTCGCTGTCGGGCGCGGGCAAAACATTGTCCGAGCCCCACCCGGGCACGGCGAAACACAAACAAGCCAGCAAGAACAAAGGAGAAAAGCGTTTCATTGTAAATTTTCTTTTTGGGCGCGGTAAATGGCGTACATTGCCGCCCCTACTCCGCCGATGTTGGGGTTTTGCGAAACGAGCAGTTTCAAGCGTTTAAACGGCGTTTTGAACGGCTGGGCATCCAATACGCGTTTGACGGCGGGCATAAAATATTTGGCTGCGCCGGACACGCCGCCCGTCAGCACAATGGTATCTACGTCTAGCACGAGCATAAAGTTGGCAAGGCCCACACCCAAGTAATACCCGGTATCTTCCCACACCTTTAAAGCGGCCTTACAGCCTTTTTCGGTGGCGCGGGAGACGATTTCTATTTTAAAATCCGCTTCTGCTTTAACCATTTGGGCCAAAATGGAGTCGGGGTAGTCCACGATTGCATCATACACCCGGCGTTTAATGCCAATCGTGCCGACAAACGCTTCCAAACACCCGCGCGCGCCGCACCCGCACAAGGGGCCGGTGGTTAAATCGGCAATTTTTGTGTGCCCGATTTCACCCGCGGTACCGTTGGAGCCTTGGTAAAGTTCTTTATTGATAATCATCCCGCCGCCTACACCCGTGCCCAGCGTAACTACGAGGACATTGGTGCCTTGGCGTTTTAAATCGGCTTCGTACACGCCCCAAGCGGCCAAGGTGGCGTCGTTGGCGATAACGGGGCGGATACCCGTATGCTTAAACAGTTGTTCCGCCATTGGCCAGTCGGTAACGTCTTTAAATTTTAAGTTGGGGTTATAGCGTAGAACACCGTTTTGGTTGTCCACATCCCCCGGAGCGCCCACGGCCACGGCTACGCGCTGGTCGGCAAATTCCTTTTGGATAGCGTTGATAAAATCGCCGATTTGCGCAATAAAGCCCTTGGAACCCTTGGAATAATCCGTTTCAATTTTTTCTTTGCGGAAGATTTCCCCGTGTTCGTTCATTACAAATAATTTAACAAAGGTTCCGCCGATATCTACGCCTACGCCAATCATAAATTCTCCTTACTTTCCGGGTGAGCGTGGTTATACACGCTTTTTAATTTTTCAAGCGATACGTGGGTGTAAACCTGCGTAGCCGCCAAACTTTTGTGTCCTAACATCTCTTGTAAACTTCTTAAATCACAGCCGTTATTTAGCAAATGGGTGGCAAACGAGTGTCGCAAACTGTGCGGGGTAACCTTGCGCGCCAAGTGCGAACGGATGGCCGTATTTTTAAAAATGTACGCCAAACCGTCCCCCGTCAGCGGTTTGCCGTTTTTGTTTAAAAAGAGCGCATCGTCCGGCTGGGGGTTCTTTCGCTGGGCCAAATAGATTTTTAAGGCGTTTAACGCTTCATCCGTTACAGGCACCAAACGCTCCTTAGACCCTTTACCAAACACTTTTACCAGACCGTTAAAATAGTCCACATCCTTTATGCGCAGGCCCGTTACCTCGCTGCGGCGCAGACCGCTGGAATACATCAGTTCAAAAAGGGCCTTGTCCCGCGCGGCAAAATGCTTGCTGTGGGCGGCGGTGTCTAACAGCCGGTCCGTTTCCGCCACGGATAAAAATTTGGGCAAAATCTTTTGCCGTTTAGGGGCGGGCAACAGTTTGAACGGGTTACGTTCCAACTTGTCCTCCGCCAGCAAAAACGCCGCAAAACTGCGCAAGGAAGCAATCTTGCGCAAAATGGTATTGCGCGCGGGATCCTCGTGCGTTTGCAGGGCGGCTAAAAAAGAACGGATATTGGCGGAAGTAAAATATTTTAAATCGTTTTGCTTCCGCGCCTTAAAAAAGGCCAAAAACTCCTGCAAGTCCGCGTGGTATGCACGGATAGTGTGGAACGAAAAATTTTTGTTTTCCAAGCGTTTTAAAAACGCGTTAATCCACTCTTCCATATTTTGTTGCCCGTTATTTGGTTTGGGCCGTCTTGGCCGCGTGGGCGGCCTTAATCTGCGCGATTTCCTCGGGCGTTACCGTTACAATCGTTTTGCATTTGGGATAGCCGGAGCAACCCAAAAATTCCCCGCGTTTAGAGGTGCGCAACACCATCGGTTTGCCGCATTTTTCGCAAAGGCGGTCCGTAACAATCGGGCCCGTGGAAGCCACCTTGTGCCCTTCGGCGTCCAAGGAATATGTATTCTTGCACTTGGGGTAAGCCGAGCAGGCCAAAAATTTGCCTCTTCTGCCGGTGCGGATTACCATCGGCGCCCCGCATTTGTCGCAGACTTCGTCGGTTTTTTCGGGCTGGACCTTTTCGCCGGAACTCGTCAAATTGATTTTGCCCTTGCACTCCGGGTCGCTGCAAACGAGATACTCGCCGAAGCGGCTTCTCTTTTTGAGCATCATTTTGCCGCAAATCGGGCATTTTTCGTCCGTTTCCTTGGCGGCGGGGCGTTGCATTCCCTTGTCTGCTTCGGCCAGTTCTTGCTTGAAATTGCCATAAAAGTCAGAGAGCAGATTGACCCATTTTTGGCTGCCTTCGGCCACTTTATCTAATTGTTCCTCTACGCCTGCGGTATAGGAAAGGTCCATAATTTCCTTAAAGAAATCCTTTAAACTGTCCGTAACCGTAATGCCTAGGTCCGTGGCGACCAATTTGCTCGTTTTGGGTTGGCGCGCAATGTATTTGCGGTCCAAAATCGTTTTAATGGTCGGCGCATAAGTGGACGGACGGCCGATGCCGTGCTTTTCAAGCGTTTTAATCAAACTGGCTTCGTTATAGCACGGGGGCGGGGTGGTTTTGTGGTCCTTGGTTTTGATGTCTAACAGTTTCAGTTCGTCGCCCTCGGCAAGCACCGGCAGCAAAGCGCTGGCATTTGCGTCGTCGTTGGACGCGTCGTCATCCTGGTCCTTATAAATGGATAAGTAGCCCGGAAATTTGACCGTGCGGCCGCTGGCGCGGAGCATACATTGTTTTTCCTCGCCCGAAGCAATATCAATAGAAACCGTATTGAAAACGGCGTCGGCCATTTGGCTGGCCACAAAGCGAAGCCAAATCAGTTCATACAGTTTGTACTGGTCGGCGGTTAAATAGGGTTTCATCGCCTGCGGCGTGCGGCGCACGTCGGTGGGGTGGATAGCCTCGTGGGCTTCCTGCGCGCCCATTACTTTGCTTTTGTAAACAGGCTGTTTGGCGGGCACAAAGGCCGGGCCGTATTTCTCTCCGATGAACTTTTTGGTTTGCTCCTGCAACAGTTTGGATACATTGAAAGAGTCCGTTCTCATATAGGTAATAAGACCGATGGTCTGGCCGGAAATTTCAATACCTTCGTAAAGGTGCTGGGCCGTCATCATCGTTTTTTGGGAAGGAAAGCCCAATTTGTTGTACGCATCCTGCTGCATAGAACTGGTAATAAAGGGCGGTTTCGGCTTTTGCTTTACTTCCTTCTTTTCCACCTTGGCTACTACATTGGGGCCCTTTCTTAACAGGTCCGAAAGCGGAGCCAGTTTTTCCGGCTTGTCAAAAACGGTGGTTTTAACTTTATAATCTTCGGCAAACAGTTTATACGTGGTGGTTTGCTCTACATTTTTGCCCTGCCATTTGGTTACACGCGCCCAAAAGGATGGTGCGGCATTGGGTTTTTCAAACTGGGCGCCGATGGTCCAGTATTCCTGTTCTTTAAATTCGGCGATTTCCTTGGCCCGTTCGGCTAGCAACCGCACGGCTACGGACTGCACGCGCCCCGCGGACAAGCCGGAGGTAATCTTCTTCCACAAGAGGGGGGATAATTTGTAGCCTACAATGCGGTCCAAAATGCGGCGCGCCTGCTGGGCGTTGACGAGATTGTCGTCAATTTTGCGGGCGTGCGCAAAGGATTCCTTAATGGCCGAGGGTGTAATTTCGTGAAAGAAGATACGCTGATAGCGGTCTTTGGGGAGTTTTAACAGTTCTACCAAGTGCCACGCGATGGCTTCGCCCTCGCGGTCAGGGTCGGTAGCGAGGTAAATTTCGCTGGCGTTTTTGGCCGCGGCGGTCAGTTCGGCAATCAGCCGTTTGGCGCGCTCCACCGGTACATAAGTGGGATTGAAGCCGTGCTCAATATCTACACCGATATCCTTGGAAGGCAAATCGCGTACGTGCCCAAAGGAACTGCGCACAATAAAATCGTTTCCTAAAATTTTGCTGATGGTTTTCTGTTTTGTGGGAGACTCCACAATAACCAATTTTTTACCTTTTACATTGGTGCTTGCCATAATTCACTTCCTTATAAAGTGTTAAAATTTGCTCTTGCTGTACAGGCCGTTTTCGCAGGCCAAAAATCCTTTTACTTCCAAATCAAATAAAAGTGAGGCCGCTTCGGGCACGTCGGCGTTAATTGCCTCGGCTATCTGGTCCAAACTGGCCTGGCCGCCGCCTACGGCGGCCATTACTTCGCGCTGCCGGGGCGTCAATTCTTCCTCCGGTTTTTGGGGCGTGTCGTCCTTCTTTTCAAAGAAGCGGCTGTCCAACCCAAAGCGCAGTTGCTGTGGTATATAGTCTAGTATATCTACAACAGAGGTTACAACCCCTGCCCCGTCTTTTATTAGGTTATTTGGGCCGCCGGACTGCGGGCTGTCTATGGGGCCGGGTACGGCTAAAACGTCTTTTCCCATTTCCAGGGCGAGTTTGGCGGTAATCAGCGCGCCGGACTTTATTTCGCCCTCTACCACCACAACGGGCTGAGAGAGCGCGGCAATAATGCGGTTTCGGCGCGGAAAATGGAAGGCGTTTGGCGGACGGTTAAACGGCAGTTCGCTGATGACGGCCCCGCCGTGTTCCAAAATGGCCTTTTCCAAGGCGCGGTTTTCGGGTGGATAACAACGCCCTACCCCGGTGCCGATAACGGCTACCGTCGGCTTTTTTAGGCGGACGGCGGCGGCGTGGCACTCGCTGTCCACCCCCCGGGCTAACCCGCTGACAACCGTTACCCCGCAAGCGGTCAAATCGCCCGCCAATTTAGCGGCGGCGCGGCGGCCATAAGGGGTAATTTTGCGTGTGCCCACCATCCCCACGCAGGCCTGTGTGGGAGGGGGAAGTTTGCCCAGTACATAGATAACGACCGGGGCTTCCTTGATATTTTTTAAAGATTGCGGGTATTCCTCGTCTTCCGGCAGATAAATGTGTCCGCCCAATGCGGCGGTTTTATCCCACTCTTCTTGCGGGTCCAGCGCAAAGGCGGCCTGTAACAGGTGGGTGGCGGTGGAGAGGTTTAAATTGGCTTCTTTGGATAAGGTTTGCGCATCTTGGCGCAGAATTTCCTCGGCGGAGCCAAAGATTTCAATCAGCCGTTCCAGCCAGTCGGCCCGGAAGAACAAAAAAGCGTTTAAGCGGATTCTTGCCAGCCGTTCGGCGGCGGAAACGGACGGATTCATATTAAATGTCGGCTACTCCTTTGCGGTCTAACGGGCGGTATTGCATTACTTCCACCAAATGTTTGACTTCAATATTGTCTTTTCCGTCCAAGTCGGCAATAGTACGCGCGGTTTTTAAAATTTTATCCAAACTGCGGGCGCTTAACCCAAATTTGCGCATAGCGGTTTCCAAGATAGCATCCGCCCCGGCGGGAAGCGGGCAAAAGTCCTTAATTTCCTTGGGCGTCATAAACGCGTTGGCCGTGGTGGCGGAGTTAGCAAAGCGTTTGCGCTGGATTTCGCGCGCCTTTAACACGCGCTCACGGATTTGGGCCGAGGTTTCTCCCTCGCTCTTTTTGTTCCAATCGGAATATTTAACGGGGTTTAAATTAACGGTTAAATCAATACGGTCTAGTAGCGGGCCCGAAATGCGCGACTTATAGCGGTTTACCTGCATAGGCGAACAGGTGCAGGGCTTTATCGGGTCGCCCAAGTGGCCACAGGGGCAGGGGTTCATTGCCGCAATTAACGTAAAGCGGGCCGGATAGGAAACGGTTTCTTTGGCGCGGGAAATGGTTACGCGGCCATTTTCCAGGGGTTCGCGCAATACCTCTAAGGACGAGCGGGAAAATTCCGCAAATTCGTCCAAAAACAGCACGCCGTTGTGCGCCAAGGATACTTCGCCCGGCCGCGGCGTGGAGCCCCCGCCGATGAGGGCCACATCCGAAATGGTGTGGTGCGGGTCCCGGAACGGGCGGCGGGTCAACAAGCGGCTCTTGCCCATTAAGTTGCAAATGGAGTAAATTTTGGTAATTTCTAATGATTCTTCCTGCGTGAGCGGCGGCAAAATGCCCGGGAAGCGTTTGGCCAGCATACTTTTGCCCGTACCCGGCAGACCAATCATCAGTACGTTGTGCCCGCCTGCGGCTGCAATTTCCAAGGCGCGCTTGGCGAGGGCTTGGCCCTTTACTTCGCTGAAATCCAATTCTTGTACGGGGGCTTCTTCCTCTTGGGGCACATAGGCCAGTTTTACGTCCTGCAAGGTCTGTTTGCCTTCCAAGTATTCGGCCAAGTCTTTTAGCGTGTGCGGCGTGATAAACGGCGCGCCGGACACTTGCCCTTCCAATACGTTTTGCGGGGGAATAACGGCGGTTTTGCCCAGTTTCTTGCAGGAAATGAGCATCGGCAGCACGCCTGCGCACGGGCGGAGCGAACCGTCCAAGGCCAGTTCGCCAAGTACCAGTAAATCCTTTATTTTGGCGGCGGCTTCGGGCGAAAGTTGCTCGCTGGCGGCTAAGATACCCAAGGCAATGGGCAAATCAAACTGCGTGCCGCTTTTGCGCAGTTCTGCGGGGCTTAAATTAACGGTAATGCGCTTGGTGGGGAAATCAAACCCGCTGTTGCGTACGGCGGCTACCACGCGCTCCTTGCTTTCGCGCACCTCGGCATCGGGCAGACCGACTACGGCCAAGGTAGGCATACCGGGCGCGATATCCACTTCCACGGATACCGCAAAGCCTTCTATCCCCTTAATGGCTCCGGTGCATACATTGGCCAGCATAATCAGTTAAAACTCAACACGATGGCGTTAGGCGTAATGGTAACCACCGTAAAATTAATGTTATATTTGCGGATAATTTTGGCGGTTAATTCTTCCGGCGTGCCAATATTAGCCGAAACGTCAAACTGCGCCGCGGAATTGGCGTAGCGCACCAAGTTGTAGTCTTCAATTTCGCGCAGGTCCTTTAAAATATCCTGTACCTGTTTCAAGCGTTCAATATTGCCTACATCTTTGACGGTTAAACTAAACACCTTGGCAGAATTGATAGCCGAATTAATGGGCTCCACGAGGCGTTTGGCGGCGGCTTCGCACGCGGCGGAAATAGACTTTTGCGCCGCAATGTCGGCCAGCGGGTCCAAGCCGCTTAATTGGTCGGCCCCTTCGGCCACTACGGCATAGTTGTTGGTGGCAAAGGTTTTAATGGCCGCGCGGGCGCGGTACGATTTAAAGGGCGAAGCGGCCCCGGGCAAGGCGGCAATGGGGTTGGTTTCCACATCCGCCACAATTACAAAGCGCGCACCTTCGGTGCGGGCCTTGTCAATGACTGAGTTGGGGTTTTCAATATTGTTTTGGCTCAAATTGTCGCCGTTGATTAAGGCGAAGGGCTGGCTCTTTAAAGCGCGGTAAATGGCCTGTTTGCAATCCTGTTTGAGGGAAATATCCTCTCCCACCATTTCGCGGGACGTAACCAAAATATTGGTTTTTTTGGCAAAAGCGTCGGCTTCGGACTGTTTTATAATATCGCCGATATCCTTTACCAGCACCATTGCTTTGATTTTGGTGTAATATTCATCGCCCTTGCGGTAGGATTTGGTAACGTGGCTGCGGCGGATGAAGCCGGCCGTTTTGGAGACGATTTTATCCTCCACTAATTGCGCTTGGTCCACGGTGGTAGCCGACGAAATAAATACGCCCGCCACCTTTTCCACAGCGGATTTTTGGGCGGCTAAAATGCCGTCCTTCTTCATTTGTCTTAAATTGTTTTCGTTATAAGGGACCAAGGATTCGGCTTCCACATATTCGCCTTCGCCTTTCGGCCCGATACGAAGCGACCCGCACGCCGATACGACAAAAGTGCAGGCTAACAGCAGAAATAAAAGTTTCTTCATTATTTTTTACCCTCCGGGTCCAGCCCTGCCGCTTTCAGGCGCGCTCTGTCCAAGCGCATAATGACGGCGCACCCGCCGTCCTCCATATATTCGGTGGAAATGAGTTCCATTTGGCGGATAACGCCCTCGGCGGAAGAATCAATCGTGCTGCCTACGGATACGGCGTCCACTACCTGCACATTGGATTCCAAATTGGCGCCGTACAATACTTCCGTGGCCCGCTGGTAAGCGTGGGCAATGGCGGCTTCGCGGCTCATAATGCGCCGCTGGGAATCGCTCGTGTGGTTGGGGTTGGCGGCCCCAAATCCGCGCACCCACAGATAGTTGTTATCTAGCAGGGTATCGTTAAAGGACGGGGCAATCGCGCCGTCCTTGACGGCGGATTTCATTGTGCCCGCACAGGCGCACGCAAAAAGCGCGGCGGTGCAAAGCGCTAAAAGTTTCTTCATAAGTTACCTCAACAATTCGGAAATTACCTTTACATAGGTGCTGGGGGCTTTGGTATCTTCGTAATTGATAATCCCGCAGCGGATGAGCATAATTTCCAGCATATGCGTAAGAATATCGTAGAAATTCTCGCGCACGGACGGGTCGCACACTTGGAGCGACGGGCCCAAAATAACGGCGCCTTTTAACTTTTTATTGTCGCACAGGTTGGCGATTTTAAAGGCGGAGGAAATGATATTTTCCGTGGCGTAAGAGGAGCGCACGGCAATATCAAATCCGCCCGAAATGCCCAGTTCCTTGGCGCGCTGTTCCAGGCAGAACACCATCCAGTTCATCAAATGAGAACTGTTCTGCGGGTAGAAGAAGCCAATGCGGCCCCACTCGCCGTTGCCCACCGTAGAAAGAGTGGTAATGCTTTCCGGGTCGCGGGTTAAAATTTCGCTGGTGGCGTCTTCGCCGTTGGTAGCCAATAATTTCTCAAAAATGGCCGCCTGGGAGCGTTCCGATTCCGGCAGGTTGGGGAAAATCAGGTTTTCCAACACTTTTAAGCGGCGGATACTGCGGGTAACGGTGCCCAGCGTCATATGCGCGCCGCCGAAAAATTCGGTTACTTGGGTATCGTTCAAATCCACGCCGTTTTCGGCAAGCATTTTTTTGACGATTTTTAAATGCGCAGAGCCGCCCGCGGGCTTTAATTCCGAAATCCAGCCGGAGTCCAAGCGGAAGCGGATTAATTCTTCCAGTTTTTCCAAACTTTCCGGCGGATATTTGGACGTGATAACAATCTGCTTCTGCTCGCGCAGGAATTTATTAAGCAAATTGGAAATATGCACGCGGTTTTGCTCGTTAATGGCCAGCAAGTGGATATCGTCAATAAGGAGCACCTTTACGCTGTCCATAAACTTATCAAATTTTTCAATGTTGCCTTCCATTACATAGCGCTGAATCCCGCGCGAAAGGCGCACGCCGTTCGTCAAAAAGATGTTTTCCTGTCCGAACTTTTTGGAAAACGCATACGCCATTGCGTTTAAGAAATGCGTTTTGCCCGTTCCGGTGGCTCCGTGCAACACCAAGGGGTTGTACAGTTTGCCCGGGTTTTCAATGACGGAAATAGCCGTCGCGTGCGCGAAGCGGTTGACGGACATTACCATATTTTCAAGCGTGTAAGTGGGCACTAACGGTACTTCCAAGGGCCAGTTGTGCTTTTTGATTTCCGAGAGCGGAATTTCAATGGAGTGGTCAATGGTTTTCGTCTTTTCTAAAATCGTTTTGCCTTCCGCCGGGGCCGGCATAGCCGGTTTGGGCTGTTGGACAGGCTGGGGCCGTTGCGGTTGCTGGACGGGCGGCACCGCCGGAGCGGCGTGTACCGGGGCAACGGGAGCCTGCGGCTGCGGAGGCACGGGCGTATGCGCCGGAGCGGGAGCCGACGGCTCGGTTGTTAATTTGCGTCTAATGCGAAAAGTGGTTTTTTCTGCGTTGTTTTCTTCCATAATAGATTCCCCCGGTTTTACCGGAACAAAAGGTTTTTGAACGGCCGGAGCGGCGGGCTGGGCCGGGCGCGGGGCCTGCGGTTGGACGGGAGCCGCCGGGTGCACTTTGGGCGCGGCGGGCGGCACGGTTTGGTGGAACGACTTTTCGTACTGGTTGTGCATTAATTCGGTGTTAATAGTCGTTTCCAAATGAAAGGTTTTGTCCAACGAGTCTATTTTTTGTCCGCGGATAGTAATTTCCGGCAAATCGCCGCTTTCCTGCGGCTCTGCCTGCTCAATCACGGGCGCGTGCGGCACGGTGTTAAGCAAATGTTCCTCTTCGGGAATTTGCCCGTGTATCGGTTCCGTCAGTTCCACCGAGGCTTCCTCGGGCGCGGGCCCTAAATTAAGGGGCTCATCATCCTCCGGGCGGACGGTGGATTTTTCTATATTTTCAAAGGGGTCCGCCACAGACGCGCGGTCTGCGGGTTTGTCTAATAAATCAAAGGGGTCTTGCACGGTATCCTCTTTTACGGCTTCTTGTACGGGCTCTGCCTGAACAGGCTCTGCGGAAACTTCCTCAGCAGATATGGGTTCAGCGGAAATTTCCGGCAAGGGCTGTCCGTCAGCGGTGGCTTCCAAGGTTTCTTGCTGTTCCGCCGCCGGGCGAACTGCCGCGTGGAGCGGTATATCTACATCCGCCTGAACCTCGGGTGCGGCTACCGTTTTGGCTTCCACCGCCGGGATAGGCGGCACGGTGTTGGCGTGTTTTACAAACCCTGTATCCTTTTGGGAAATTTGCCCGGTAACTTTATTTAAATCGTCTAAATCAATAATGCAAGTTTGGTCCTTTATCTTCTGTTCAAAGACGTTAAAGGATTCTTCCAAACTGTCTTTGCCGTCGGCCAGCACATTTATTTTTTGCTCTCGCTGCTGCTGGTTGTTTTTTACCAGTTTTTGGTTTTCCAAGTCCAGGAACATATCGTACTTGGTTTCCGCCGAAAAGATATCCTCTAATGGCATATTGTCCAGCATTGTGCCTTCCATATCCTTAATGAGCATATCTTTGTCGTTAATGGTTAGAGGGGCCTGTTCCTCGGCGGGTTTTTCTTCCTTTACAGGTTGCGCCTCAATATCAATAGGTTCGGCCTGCGGCGGAAGCGGCGCGGCGGGCGGATTAGGCTTAAAGAAACTGTCCTCCGAAGCCACTTGCCCTACGGACCCGGCCAAGTCCGCTTTCCCGTTAAAAAGAGGGTCGCCCAAGGCACCATCTGGTGCGAATTGGTTTACCTTATTAATTTGGACCACGCCTTCCTCGGTCGCCGTACGGATTTTGGACAAGGTGTCCTCGTCCAAATCCGTAGGCAGTTCAAAGGAAAAAGTAAACGGCGGCAGGGCTGTGGTAGGCGCAGAAGCGTAACCCGCCAATTTTTTGGCGAGCAACTGCGCATCACGGTCTGTTCCGTCCGTTACTAAGGTGTAGCGGAGGTTTTGCGTGGCTGGGTCGGTACGGGAAAGAATATCCCAGTTGGTAATCATTTGCCCTCTACAATTTTTACACCGCTGCTGGCGCCAATGCGGGTAGCCCCGGCGGCGACCATAGCGTCAAAATCTTCGCGCGTGCGTACTCCGCCGGAGGCTTTTACCTGCATATGGGCAGGAATAGATTTCTTCATCAAAGCGACATCCGCCGCCGTAGCGCCGCCACCCGTAAAACCCGTGGAGGTTTTGACGAAGTCGGCCCCGGCTTGTGCGGAAATTTCGCACGCTTTTACTTTTTCGGTGTCCGTCAGTTGCGAGGTTTCAATAATTACCTTCAAAATGTGGCCCTTGCAGGCTTCTCGGACGGACTGGATGTCTTGCAAAACGGTATCGTAGTCTTTGTCTTTGAGCGCGCCAATGTTGATAACCATATCAATTTCGTCAGCGCCGTTTTTGATAGCGTCTTGGGTTTCGTATGTCTTGACGGCTGTGGTATTGGCCCCCAATGGGAAGCCGATAACGGTGCACACTTTTACGTCCGACCCGGCCAAGAGTTCTTTGGCGTAAGACACCCAGAACGGGTTAATGCAAACGCTGCAAAAGCCATATTTGCGCGCTTCGTCGCAAACACGGAGGATATCCTCTTTTCCGGCAATCGGTTTTAAAATAGTGTGATCAATCAGTTTAGCCAAGTTCATACGAAACCCCTTTTAAAGATTATTTATTGTAGTTGATAATGCGGGCGAATTTTTCCGCAACCAAAGACTGACCGCCCACCAAGGCGCCGTCCACATCTTGTTTGGCCATAATTTCGTCCACATTGGTGTCTTTTACGCTGCCACCGTACAAAATGCGGGTAGCCCCGGCAAACGCGGCGGAATAGGCTTTGCCTAAATACGCGCGGATAGCGGCGTGTACTTCTTGCGCTTGATCCGGCGTGGCGGTTTTGCCCGTGCCGATAGCCCAAACGGGTTCATAAGCGATGATAAGGCCTTTTAATTGTTCTTCGGTAAAGCCCTTCAAGCCGTTTTTGAGTTGTTCTTCAATGACGGAAAGAGTTTTGCCGGCTTCGCGCTGTTCCAAGGTTTCACCCACGCAGAAGATAACGGTCAAGCCGTGGCGCAAGGCGGCGGCTACTTTTTTGTTCAAAATTTCATCGGTATCGCCGAAAACACTTCTGCGCTCGCTGTGGCCAATTAAGGTGTGGGTAGCGCCTGCGTCTTTGGCTTGTACGGGGGAAACGGCGCTCGTAAAGGCGCCTTTATCTTCCCAATGTACGTCTTGGGCGGCTACTTGGATTTCGGAACCTTTGGCGAGTTCCGCCACTTTGGCAAGCGATGTGTAAGACGGCGCAACGATAATTTCAACGTGGTTTTTATTCCCGGCTTTGGTAAGAGCAGTAATAAGGGCGGTAGATTCCGCGAGCGTATTGTGCATCTTCCAGTTTCCGGCAATGATAGGTGTTCTTTCGGTCATTTTAATTCCTCTTTAAATACAAAATAGAACGCTCTCCCGCGCGGGGAGAGAAACTTCCTATTAAATACTATCATAAAGAAAGCGAAATGAAAAGGGGCGGCGGAATTAGTCGTGGCTAAATTAGTGGTCAGCCTGAATTGCCGCCCTTACCGCTAGGCGGAACCCGTAGAGTTGCTGTGCGGGGCTATTAATAGGTTTCAGGAACTACCGATTGGGTTGTTTGTCTTTTGTATTGTAGTTGCCGTCATCCTGGAAAGTCGTAGTCCAGGATCTGTCGTTAGTAAAAAAAGGAAAACAACGGATACTGGAACGCTCCGCGCCGGCAAACCTTCCAGTATGACCTTTATTTTTATAACCAGCAAACGACCCAAGATGTAGATTCTGAAACAAGTTCAGGATGACCCCTTTTCTTCATAAAGCCGTCATCCCGGAAGGTTTTTATTCGGGATCTCGTTGTTTGTTGTTCTCTTTTTAGCAGTTGTTTATAAAGGAGTTGTTTCGTTTTTTTTTTTTGTTAAAATTTTGATAAATTG
>NZ_DJOA01000031.1:42858-78847 GCF_002437085.1 Candidatus Avelusimicrobium stercoris
GTATAAAAACGCGTATAAAAGGCTGTTTCGCTCAAATATAAAGGCCTAAACAAGGAGAAAAAATGAAAGGATTTACCTCTATTTTGTCATTCCCGAGGGTAGTAGTCGGGAATCTGCTGTTGTCTTTGTTGTCATTCTGGGGCCCGCATACGAGCGGGAACCCAGAATCCAGAAATAAAATAAGGAGTTTTTCTAATAAACGGCCTGGATCCCGGATCCACGTCCGGGATGACAACAACTACTACAAAGACAGATCCCGTATAAAGACATTACGGGATGACGGCTTAACAATGTTAGGCCGCACGGCCACAGCAGGTTTTACCCTTATTGAACTACTGGTTGTTGTACTTATTATTGGCATTTTAGCGGTGGTGGCATTGCCCCAATACACCAAGGCGGTGGATAAAGCGCATTATACCCAGTTACAAGCCGTAGTAAAACCTTTTGCCAATGCTATGGAAGTCTATTATTTGGCCAATGGGAATTATCCTTCTAGAATAGATGAAACCGATTTAACCTTGCCCCAAGGATGTTCATTAATTGGGGATAATACAGTAGCCGTTTGCGGGGAATTTTTTATAGATATGTTTAATAGCGCAGAACGAAATATAGTAGGTATTTATACCCCCGGTAATACTACTTGGGGTAATTGGACCACTTCGGTACGCTTTATCCAATGGCTGGACTATGCGCCAGAATACGCCGGGAAACGTGAGTGTTCCTCTACTGGTACGCGTTTTGCTACTTTTTGTGCTTCGTTGGGCGCCAAAACAGAAAATGGGCGGTATTGGCTGTGAGGCCTATACCGCCATTAGGCAGATTTTGTATTTGTCGGCTAACGCAATGACGTCCTCTAAATCCAAAACCAAGGTCTTTTCGGCTTCAAAGGCCAATACGGAAATGCCCGCCTTGTGCAGGCTTTCCAAGGTGCCTTTGCCAATGACGGGCAGGTCAAAGCGGTTGTCTTGGTTGGGGCGGGCTACTTTCACTACGGCTACGGCCGATTTTTTTTCGGCGGATTCGCGGTACAGGTCGCCCGCGCGTAAAATACAGCGGTCCGTGCCCTCCATACCTTCTACGGCAATAACGGCGTTTTGGCTGACTACGCAGGTAAGCCCAATGTCTAGCGCCGCAATGGCCTTGGCCACTTTATAACCGAAGTCCGCCGCTTGCTGTTCCTCGGCGGTCGGCTTTCGGACTGATAAAACACCCTTTTGGGGCATAAAATCCTCTAAAAATAGGGCGGAGTGTTCAAATTCAATGCCGTCCTTTTTAAATTCGTCCATTACGCGGGAAAGAATATTTTTGGTTTGCATATTCTTTAAGGACGCCAAAAACTTGGCTCCGCGCAGGTCCGGCATTAAATTGGTAAAGATAGAGGTGTGCTGCACGCGCCCGGCCATAATCACACGGGTTACGCCGTGCTCTTTAAAGAAGCGGATTCCCGCGCCCAACTGTCCCAGGCGGAAGGCCTGGAACACTTTGGCGCAGTTTTTATAATCGTCTTCTTTGGCGTTGCCCTTGGCCCCGGCTACATAGACTTCGTACCCCTTTGCCGTTGCCTTTTGGGCAATGTAAACAGGCATTTTGCCTTCGCCGGCGATAAGGCCTATTTTATTAGTCATCGTCGTGCAGTTTGGTTTTGGCCGTAGCCACGCCGCGGGGGGAAGTTTTGCAGAAATCAATCATATGCTGAACTTCCTTGCAGGGGTGGGTGGCTTCCAGTTCCGCCATAGCGTCTTGCAGGCGTTTGCCGCTTCTGAAAAGGGCTTTATAGGCGCGTTTGATTTCCATAATGGTTTCGCGCGTAAGTCCGCCGCGGCGCATACCGACCAGGTTCAAACCGACCAAGCGAGCGCGCTGGCCTTGGGCAATACAATAGGGCGGAATATCCAGCGGCAGCATTGCCCCGCCGGAGAGCATAGCCATTGTGCCCACGCGGACAAATTGGTGAATCCCTACCATACCGGACATTACCACGCGGTCCTCTACTTGGACGTGTCCCGCAATACCCGTGCTGTTGGCTACAATAATATGGTCGCCCAAGCGGCAGTCGTGCGCGACGTGGGAGTTGGCCATTAACAGGCAGTAGTTGCCAATGGTAGTGGGTTTATCCAAATTGGTGGAGCGGTGAATTGTTACGCACTCGCGGATTTGGTTGTAATCGCCCATTTGCACGCGGGTGGGTTCGTCTTTATAAGACAAATCCTGCGGCTTTACGCCGATAAAGGCGCTGGCGATAATATCGTTGCCGTCGCCCATAGTGGTATTTTCAATCACGCAGAACGGACCGATTTTGTTGTTTTTACCGATGATGACGCCCTTGCCGATGACGGTATAGGGGCCGATAAGGGTAGAGGGGTCAATTTTAGCGGACGGGTCAATAATTGCCGTAGGGTGTATGTTAGACATTGGGAACTTCTCCTAAAATAAAATTAAGGGTGGCCTGCGTGCACAGTTTACCGTTGACGTAGGCTTCTGCATAGATTTTGGAAATTTTGCCCAAACGCAGGATTTCAATCGGCATTTCCAGCGTGTCGCCGGGTTGCACCATCCCGCGGAATTTGGCGTTTTCAATGCTTAAAAAGAGCGGCAGACCGCCTTTTCCTTGCGTAATGTAGCCCATAATGGCGCCGCCAAACGCTTGGGACATACTTTCCACCACTAACACGCCCGGCATAACCGGCTTGGCGGGAAAGTGCCCTTTAAAATAGTATTCGTCCGGGCGAACAAAGTGTTTGCCCAAGTATTTCTTTTTTTCTTCCAATACCTTTACTTCGTCCACAAGCAGGAAGGGCTCGCGGTGGGGAATATTCTTTTTAATGCGCTCCAAGTCGTAAACATCCACGGCGGGAAGTGTTAAAAAGTCCTTTAAACTAGCGGATTTAACGCTCATTTTTCCTCCGAATTGGCCAAGAGAATCTTGGCGAAAATTACATTGTGCTTGTGCCCGCCGCAGGTGCAGGTGATTTTAAGCGGCGGCAGTTTGCGCCCGGTTAAGCACAGGTCGCCCACCATATCCAAAATTTTGTGGCGGACGAGTTCATCCGGGTAGCGCAGTTCGTTGATAAATTTATCCTTACCAACGATGACGGCGTTTTCCAAATTGCCGCCTTTGGCCAGGCCGTGCGCCTTTAAAAAGGCCAGTTCTTCTTCAAAGCCGAACGTGCGCGCGCGGGCAATTTCCTTTAAATAGTTGTCCGGCGTAAATTCTAAGGTAAATTCCTGGTGGCTGACGAGCGGGTGTTTGTGCAAAAATACAAAGGTAAAGGTTAATTTGTCCGCGGGTTCAGCCGAGTAGGCGATGCGGCCGCTTGTGTAAGTGATTTTTTGCTTGATGTTAAGCAAGGGTTGTTCTCCCGGCAGATCCTTTAAGCCCGCCTTTAAAAGAGCCTCTACATACACGTCGCTCGCTCCGTCGGTTACCGGCGGTTCCGGGCCGTCCATTTCTACGGTAACGTCCGTAAGCCCCAAGGCGTGCAAGGCAGACATTACGTGCTCCACCGTCCAAACCTCGGCGGTATCGTTCTTTAAATTGGTGCCGCGCAGGGTGGAACTGACGTTTTGCGCCAAAGCGGCAATGGGTTTTGCGCCTGGAATATCGGTGCGTAAAAAGGTAATGCCGTTGTCGGCGGGCTTAAACGTAAGCGTAGCAGGTACGCCCGTGTGCAAGCCGTTGCCCTTTACTGTGGCGGGGGTAGAAATGGTTTTTCTCATATTATAATCCTAACAATTTTTTTAGTTTACCGAAAAACGATAAGTTTTTGGCCTCCTCCAACTGCTTTTTGAAGGCTCTAAATTCTTTGTGCATTTCGGGCAGTTTGCGCAGCATTGCCTGCTGTTTAAAGGCTTCGCGCTGGGGCATAGCCGGATAGCCGAAATATGTCTGCCCGGCGGGGATAGACGTCATTACGCCGGATTGCGCGCCGACTTGGGCGCGGTCTCCGATGGACATATGTCCGGCGAGGCCCACTTGGCCCGCCAAAATGACCCCGTTGCCGATTTCCGTCGTGCCGGCTACGCCGACTTGGGCGCACATAATACTGCTCATCCCCACGTGCACATTATGCCCGATTTGGACGAGGTTATCAATTTTGGTATTGTCGCCAATGACGGTGCTGGAAATTTTGGCGCGGTCAATACAGGTGTTGGACTGCACTTCCACATCGTTGCCCAAAACCACATTGCCGATTTGCGGGATTTTTTGGTGGCGTCCGTCGTGGAACGTGAAGCCAAAACCGTCCGAACCGATTTTCGCCCCGGCCTGCAAAATAACATAATCTTTCAGCACGCACTCCTCGCGGATGACGACCTGCGGATAAATGTAGCAGTTCTTGCCGATGGTTACATTTTTGCCGACGTAGCATTGCGGAAAAATGACGGTATTGTCGCCGATTTGCGCGCCGTCTTCAATTACGGTATAAGCGCCTACGGACACATTGGCCCCCAGTTTAGCCGACGGGCTGATAACGGCGGTGGGGTGGATGCCGGGCGTATGCTTCTGCTTTTGCGCATCGGCGTATTTCATTAAAAGGATAAAGGCCCACTCGGGGTTTTTAGCGTACAAGAGCGCGCCTTGAAAGGGGATTTCCTGCCCCTTGGCGCTTTCGGGCACGATAAGGGCGGAGGCTTTTAAATCTTTCAGCAGGTCCGCTTTTTCCAAAGACGTTAAATAACAAATGCCGCCTTCGTGCGCTTCTTCCAGCGAGCAAAGGGCGGTAACAGCGGTGTCCGGCTTGGAGGCGTCCTGCGCCCCGGTAATTTTAGCCACTTCGGCTACGGTTAATTGCAACATATTTAAAAACCTCTACTTTCCGCGTTTGCGGTATTTTTTTGCCTTTTTCAGGCGGGAGATAAAATCCTTTGTTACGTTTACCGGGCGGTCCCCATACAGGATTTCGTCCTTGCGGACTACTGCGCCGATGTTGCGCTTTTTGGCGAAGGATTTTATTTCCGTGTAAATGTCTTGCAAAATGGCGTTTACTTCCTTTTTTTCCAACTTCAAAATTTCTTCGCGCGTGGTATATTTATAATTATCAATAAAAAAGCCGCGCTCTGCAATGATTTTTTTGTTGGCGGCAATGCGCGCCGTCAAATCGTCCAGTTCAGCAGGCGTGTTTAAGGGGCTTGTGGATAAAATTTCTGCGCCAGAAAAGGTCAGGCGGTTTAACAAATTGCCCAATACCAAGGAGTCCGCGCTTTCTTGGATTTGCGGCTTTAATTCCGTG
This sequence comes from Candidatus Avelusimicrobium stercoris, assembly GCF_002437085.1. Lineage (NCBI taxonomy): Bacteria > Pseudomonadati > Elusimicrobiota > Elusimicrobia > Elusimicrobiales > Elusimicrobiaceae > Candidatus Avelusimicrobium > Candidatus Avelusimicrobium stercoris. Next base: position 48,087 of record NZ_DJOA01000031.1, read on the forward strand.
GGCTCCACCACAATCCGCTCATAAAACGGTTTCAACTCACGCAACTGCGCAGATAAGCGGTCATTTTCGGCGGTTAGAACATCAATTAATTGCCGTGCGCCTTGGACTTCGTCTTCTTTGGATAAAATTTTTAAACGGATTTGCTCTTTAACGGCAATGGTGCGCGGGTGTTCATTAAAGGCTTCGTCAATGTCAATAAACGCTACCGTTAAGCACTTTTGCGCGGCTTGGGGCTGCTCCTCGTCCGGCGCGTCTTTTTCGGGCGGGGGAAGAGGGGCTTCTTTGTCGGCGGCGGCCGCCATTTGCTCGGCATCCATTGTCAGTTCGGGGTCATTAGTGCCCGTGTGCGTGTTGGCTTGGGCAAAGGCTTCGCTCTTGGTTTCTTCCGGCAGGACGATTTTGTCCGTGGCCGGAGTTTGAGGGGCTGTTTCCTGGGCGGATTTGGCCAAAATAGAGGCTACCGCGGCGGCTTCTTTATCCGTCAATGCGGGTTCGCTCTCCGGCGCGTTTTGCGCTTGGAGAACTCCCGCCAGACAAGAAACCGTCAAAAACAGCCAAACTTTCTTCATACACCCCTTACATCATATTGGAAATATTGAAATAGAAATGCGACCGGTCTTCATTATTTTTGTGGTTTAAACCATAGCCCCAGTCAATACGGATAGGCAGCGAAGGAGTGGTAAAGCGCAAGCCTACGCCCACGCCTGCCTTAAACTGCTCTTCCTTGGACCCTAAGGAAAAGTCCAAATCGCTAAATTTGTTCCACGAGTTACCGAGGTCAAAGAAGAAGGCGAACTGGGCCATATTTCTCCGTCCTTCGCGCGCAATCGGGAAGCGCAATTCGGCGTTCATTACATAATACATATCGCCGCCGTATTTGGGGCCGATTTCGCCCGCGCGTTCGTACCCGCGAATCGTGTCCGCACCGCCCAAGAAGAACTTTTCATACGGCGGTACTTCCGTGGTGCGCCCGTAGGCCTGCACGGAGCCGAATTTGTTGGACAGCACAAATACAATCGGGTAGTTGCCGCCCACATTAAGCACGGTATAGTTAAAAATGGAGCGGGCGTTTAAGTACCACAAATCCAGGTCGCCGCCAATCGGGCCGCCCGCCAAGGCGAGGCCTAAGGAGTTGCGCCAGCCCTGCGTGGGGTCCCACATATTATCGCGTGTATCTACGGCAAAGTCCGCGCTGATAGTGGAAAGATTGGTTTTGCCTTTTTCAATGCACTCTCCGGTTTTCTTGTCCGGCGTGCAAACAAAGCGTTGGTCAATATCGTAAATATCAATGTTTTCAAACGAGTAGCCAAAGGACAGTTGGTAAATGTCGTCGTTAAAGCGCGGACCAGCTTTTACCCGTCCGCCGATGCGCTTTTCCGTATAGGCTTGGTTCTCGTCAGAGAACGAGCGGTAGCGGCGCGTGTTGAACAAATCCACGCCCAAGGAGGTCGGCTTGTCGTAGATCCACGGGGTGGACCAACTGACGGTATAATCCAAAATTTCCTTACCGAACATCGTGCGCAAAGACAAACGCTGCGCGCGGCCAAAAAGGTTCATATGGTTGATAGACAGTTCGCCGTACAGCCCGTCCATAGAACTCATCGCCAAGCCGGCGGTGAACATCCCCGGGCGGCCCTCTACGACGTTAAAACCAAGATCCACTTTTTGCGGGTCGGCGGTGGGCTGTAAATCTACTTGCACGTCGTTAATAAAGCCCAAGTTCATAATTTTGGTCTGGCTGCGCTTAATTTTGGCGTTATCGTACAAGTCGCCGGGGTGAATAGAAAGTTCGCGCGTAAAGACGTATTTTTTTGTGTTTTCGTAGCCGGTAACATCTACATTGTCAATGTAAAAAATGCGGCCTTCGGCAATGTCAAAGGTCAAATTGAGTTTGCCGTTTTCAATATGTTTGACGGGGTTTACACGCGCCTGCAAATAGCCTTTGTCGGCGTATTGCTCTTGGATGGCGGTAATCGTATCGTCAAAATCCTTTTGGTTGTAGAGGTGCCCCTCGCGGAAGAAGACTTGTTTTTTAAGTTCTTCGGGCGTGAAAACATTGTTGCCTTCAAATGAAACCGTGCCGAAGTCCACCTTTTCGCCTTCGGTTAAATCGTAGGAAATATTAGCTTCGGTTTTGTCGTCGTTTAGTTGCACTTGCGGCTCGGAAAGGTTAAATTCGCTGTACCCTTTGTTGCGGCCGAAGAGCATCATTTTTACCCAGTCGCGCTGTAAATTTTGCGGTTTGAATACCTTGCCGGGGCGGTTGGAGGCCTTTTTTAAGATTTTTTCCGTCGGAAGTTCGCCTCCGCCGTTGATGGTAACGTTCTTGACGCGCACGCGTTCGCCCTCGTTAATGATGAGTTTTACATACACAACGCCCAATTTTTCTTCGCGGGTCAGTTCGTAAGTAATCTGCGTGTTGACGTAGCCTTTTTCGGCGTATTTGGCTTTAATGCGGTCCAAGTCCGCCTGCAATTTTGCTTCGTTAAAGGGGTCTTTTAGTTTGAGGGTCATCGCCTGCGTAATGGCGCCTTTGCCCAAGTGTTTTCGCCCGTCGTAAGTCAGGCGGTCAAAAATCGGTTTTTCCTTGACGATGTAGGTCAAGCGGTGGCAGGGATAAACTTCGGAGCCGTCTTTTGCCTTGCGGGTGCCGGAGACGGGAGAAATGTCTATTTCTACACTGTCAAACGCGCCCAGGGCGGAAATGTCGCGGATGTCGTCGGACACGGTAAAGCGTTCGTACAATTCGCCCTTTTTGGCGTGCCCGGTTTTGGTAATGGTTTTTTTGCGGATATTTTTTAGGCCGTCTGCGTCTATGCTGCAAATCATCCACGGGCCGTTGGGGTCTATTTCTTGGGTTTGGGCATCTTCCGCGCGCGCGTACGAAAAAGCCGTCAATGCGGTGAGTAACAAAACTGCCCAGCGTTTGGAAAATGTCATTTGATCCTCGGGTCTGTTTTTTAATAAAAAAGCCCGCACTCATAGGAAAGCACGGGCTGGTTTTTCCAAAAAATTGGATTATTTGGTGGGTCTTTTCGCCAAACCGCTTTTAATGCAGCCAGTGCAAACATAGGCAGTTTGCGTTTTGCCTTCTAGCACTACTTTCTGCTTTTGGAGGTTCGGTTTAAAACTTCTTTTGGTTCTCATATTGGAGTGGCTGTAAGAACCGCCGGAAACCGGGGTTTTGCCACACACTGCACATTTATACGCCATAGGTTCCTTCCTTGATAACTGAATTAAATTTCGCTCTTATATTCTAGTAAATAAAGGCCGCTGTGTCTAGTCCTAAGCCGCTTTGGGCGGGAAAATTTTGCTGGCCAAAATAGACAGCGCCAAAATCCCCACGATAACGCCTAACGAGGCCACAATCGGAATAGGAAAGAAATGCGACAGGAGCATTTTTACGCCTACAAAGAATAAGATAACGGAAATGCCGTATTTGAGGTATGGGAATTTGCCCGCCATACCGGAAAGCAAAAAGTACAGCGAGCGCAAGCCGATAATGGCAAAAATATTTGACGAATACACCAAAAAAGTATCCTGCGTGATAGACAAAACCGCCGGGATAGAGTCCACTGCAAAAATCAGGTCGGACATTTCAATCACCATTACCGCCGCCAACAGCGGGGTGGCCATACGCTTGGCGTTTTCCAGTACGAAGAAGTTTTCCCCGTGGTAGTCGGTTTTAATGGGCATTACCTTTTTAAGGAGTTTTAAAATAAAGGATTGGCTGGGGTCAAAATCGTCGTCTTCCTTTTGCAGCAACATTTTTGCTGCCGTAAAGATAAGTAGCGCTCCGAAGACATAAATCGTCCACGAAAAGAGCGAGATTAACTGTACGCCCAAGAAGATAAACATAAAGCGTAATATGACCGCACCCAAAATGCCCCATAAAAGGGCCTTGGGCTGTAATTCGTGCGGAATAGCAAAATAGCCGAAAATCATAATAAACACGAACATATTATCTACGGACAAGGAATATTCCAGCACATAGCCCGTGTAAAATTCCAATGCGTGGCGCGGTCCTTCCACCAACCAAATCGCCCCGCCAAAGAGAAGCGCCAGCGATATCCACGCGCACACCATTAGTGCGGCTTCCTTCATATTTACCTTGCCGTGGTGCTTATTCAGCACGGCCAAATCAATAAACAACGCCGCCAGAACGATTACCCAAAAGGCAATCCACATAGCAACGGATACGGTAGTAGTTACAGGTTCCATTATTTCTCCAGTATTATAGTAAGAATAATAAAAATTATAGCAATTTATGAAAAGTGATTATGCTAGGAAGGGGGGAAAAGACATAAAATAAGCTGAGAATGGGGTCCCCTACGGTCATTTTGCTGACGCAAAATGCCTCCGGGCCGGCCCTCGCGGTTTTTGCCTTTCGGGCTCGCCTATACGGCCAGCACCTCAAACAAAAACATCGCTCCGGGCTTCGCCTCCCAACGCAAGCAAAGCAGTTTGCTTGCTTTCCCGGCCTAATTGAAAAAAAGACATAAAATAAGCCGAGAATGGGAGTCGAACCCACAACCTACGGTTTACAAAACCGTTGCTCTGCCAGTTGAGCTATCTCGGCGTTTTACGGATAATATATCTTATCATTTTTTTTGCTGGGCTCCAACCCGTATATGATAAAATAAACGCATAGGAGAATTTATGAAAAAAACAATTGTGATATCCCTTTTTCTGTTATTTGGGCTCTCTGCCTTTGCCCAGAATAACTGTAAAATTGCTGACGAACTCCCCATTAAATTAATGTCAGCCGAAATAAAACGCGGGTTTAAAACCTTTAAAAAGCAAAATCCGCCCTTGTATTACTTGTCCTACCAATATTATACCAGCGATTTTTCCCGTATATCGGTAGCAGAAGAGGCTGCATCATCTGATCGGAGAGGTTTGCAGCGGACCCAATTAACCGTACTTCCCCGTGTAGGTTCGCCTGCGTTGGACAATACCCGCCGTTTAACAGCGATGAGTTCTGTTGACGACAGACTGACAAGAGAAAAAATGCCGGCAATTTCAGGCGACGGAAAGGCTTTTTCTACCGCCTTGTGGCGGGCGACGGATGCGGCTGTAAAAAAGGCCCAGGAAGACCTGGATGGCGTAAAGGCCGAAAAATTAACGGCCCCCAAACGCTTTGACGATTCCCCCGATTTTGCTTATCCGCCGGTGGAACATTTTTGCCGTACGACGGAATTTGCTACCTTTGACTATGATAAAATCAAGGCGATGTTGGTAAAAGCCTCTGCGCTTACCAAAGGGAAAAAGTTTATTTTGGATTCGGACTTTTCCTTTGAGCGCGAAGTGGGCTACCGCTATTTTGTGGATTCCCGCGGCACGCAGTTAAAAACCCCGCAACAAGAGGTGCGCTTGTCATATATAGTGTCGGGTAAAACGGAAAACGGACAAGAAGTTTCCCGTTATGAAGGGTACGATGTTTTGCGCCCCGAAGAATTGCCGAGTGAGGAAAAATTGTTAGCCGATGTCCGCAAATCCATTGACGAATTGGAGCAACTGGTTAATGCTCCCGAAGGTGAACCCTTGGAAGCACCTACCCTTTTAAAGGGGCGTGCAATGGCGGTTTTCGTGCACGAAGTATTGGGGCACCGTATGGAAGGACACCGCCAAAAAATGGAGGATTTCGGCCGCACTTTTACGGATAAAATCGGTCAGCAGGTGGTCTCCCCCATTTTAACGATTGTGGATGATGCCACCTTGGCCTATTTTAATGGCGAACCGATGCGCGGTTTTTACGAGTATGACGAAGAAGGCGTAAAGGCCCGCCCGGTTACCTTGGTGGAAAAAGGGGTGCTCAAAAACTTTTTAATGAGCAGCAGCCCAATTAAAAATTTCCCGGCTTCCAACGGACACGGCCGCGGAGACTCTTATAATCGCCCAGTGGCCCGTATGGCCGTTACGCGCGTGATTGCCGAAGAGACCGTCCCCTACGAGGAACTGGAACAAAAGTTCTTGCAGGAAATCAAACGTCAAAACAAGCCTTATGGTTTTATGATTGAAGATTTATCCGGCGGCTTTACAATGACGGAAACCTATCTGCCACAAAGTTTTAAATTGGAACCGACCTTGATGTACCGCGTCTATCCCGACGGGCGCAAAGAGGTCGTCCGCGGATTGGATATGGTGGGCACGCCGCAGGTAAGTTTTAATAAAGTGCTGGGCGCCGCAAACGATTACAAAGTCTTTAACGGTTCGTGCGGGGCCGAATCCGGCTGGGTGCCGGTGTCGGGCATTGCCCCCAGCGTACTGTTAGAATCTATGGAAATGGAAAAGAAGAGTAAGAGTACGGAAAAGCCTCCGCTGCTGCCGCCCCCTTATTCTTTGAATAAAGGAGTCTCCAAATGAAGAAATTTTTACTTTTTACCCTTTTAGCGCTTTCCCTGCCCGTGGGGGCTGAAAAGTTGCCGGATAATATATATTTCCGCGCAATGCAGGACGAAATGAAACGCACCGTAAAGGAACTGCGTACGAAAGAAAAGGACGGACAAAAGCCCTTTTATGTGGCGTATAAGTTGACAGCGTCCTTGGGGGGATTTAGCCTTTCTGCTTCTATGGGCAGTCCATTGCCGAGTTTTCCCTTTGGCTATACTGTGTCGGCAGATGTGCTGGTAGATGTGGGTTCCGAGCAGCACGACAGTTTAGGTTTTTATCGTAACCGGTGGGAAGGCTATTCTCCTACCAGTACTTATGTTATGCCTACTGGATATGATGGTATCCGTCAAGGTTTGTGGCAAGCCACCAACACAGAGTTTGTAAAAGCCAACGAACTGTATAAAGAAAAACAAGCCTATAAACGCAAAAAGAACTTATTAAACGAAAAGACGCCCGACTTTGCTCCGGCTGCGCAGTCTTCGTATGTGGAGGAAATTAAACCGTTGCCCTACCCTGATATGCAGGTTTGGCAGGATGTGGTAAATAAGTTGTCCGCACAAGGGAAGGATTTGCCGTATGTGGAAAAATTAGAGGTATCTGTACAATTCTTCCAAGAAGGAACTTATTATCTAAACAGCGCGGGCGGATTTTACCAAACCTTTTATCCGGCGGGTAGTGTCTATTGGACTGCCGTTTTGCGCACCAAGGACGGATACAAGGATACGGAAAGTGAGTATTTGAACTTATCGTCTTGGAACATTGCGGATAATGAAAAGCGGTTGCAGGAAAAAACGGATAAGTTTTTAGCGAAAATTAAACAACATTACCAAGCGCAAAAGGGTACGGCCTATTTAGGCCCAGTGCTGTTTACAAAACAGGCCGCAAGTGATTTTATGGGCCTTTTAATTCGGGGCGTGGAAAAGAATAAGCCCTTGCTTTCCGCCGCGTATGAGGACGACCCCGAAGCGGGGGAACTGCGCAATAAAGTAGGTATGCGCGTAATGTCCCCGGTGGTGGATGTGTACGACAGACCGCATTTGCGCGAGTTTAAAGGCCGCCGGCTGCCCAACTTTGCCCCGGTGGACGACGAAGGCGTGGCTACGCAGGATTTGACGATTGTATCCGGCGGAAAACTGGTGCAACTGCCCTCTTCCCGCCGCTCCGTTAAAAAAGGGGAAAAGAGCAACGGGCACGCGTTCTTTCGCAATGCCTATCCCCGTGAAATGCTGACGACGGTGCTAGTGGAGCCCAAGAAGCCTTTGAGCAAAAAAGAACTGGAAGAAAAACTGCTTTCCCGCTGTAAGGAGTTGGAACTGGACTACTGCTATATTGTGCCGAATATGAGCGGAAAGGACGCGATGATAGAGCGTATCTATACGGCGGACGGACACAAGGAGCCGGTAACCGGGTTGGAAATTTCTAACCTGACGACCCGTGCCCTGCGGGATATTTTAGCCGCCGGGGACGACAGCAGCGATTTGTATGGAAATGTAATTGTTCCCTCGCTTCTCGTAGATGAAATTGAACTCTTGCCCAGCGATCGCCGCCCGGACAGAAAGCCGTTTATTGCCCGTCCGTAACGCGCGAATTTCATTAGGCGCTAAACTAATCCCCCGGCATTATACTGCCGGGGGATTGGTTTTTCAAAATAGGAGTCATTCCCGAAAGTTGTAGTCAGAAATCTGTTGTTATCTCATCAAGTGGTTAAACCTCAGAATTTTTATAAGGGGTTATCCGCCAGCAGTTTTCCGGCTACCCGGCCGATAAAGGTTTCCGGGTTTTGCGCTTGCACGGCCAGCATATGGCGTCGGGCGGTTTTCAGGTCGCCCAGGTGAAACTCGTCCATTGCCAAAATAAACAAGGCCAGTTGGTTTTTGGGTGATATTTTTAGGATTTCCCGGGCCGTTTGGCTGGATTCTTTGTATTGCCCGGCCTCATTTTGCCACAAAGCCTTGTTGGCAAGTAAATCTTCCCGCTGGGGGGCAAGCAGTAAGGCGGCGTCAATATCCTCCAACGCTTTTTGGTAGCGTTTTAAGCCGCGTGCCGCCTTGGCGCTTACCAGCCAAAAATCAGGCGACGTATTGTCTTGCATTAGGACCATTGTAATGTGGATAAAGGCCTCTTGGTAATTGCTTTGGCTCAAAAAGGTGTTGGCGTAGCGTGCGCGGTACTGCGGCTCTGCTTGCGGGTTTAAGGCAAAGAACTGGTCGTAATAGTACCGGGCTTTGGAGTAAAACCCCAAGGTGGTGTAGTTGGCGGCTTGGCCGGAAAGTGCTTCCAAATTATCCGGCTCCTCTTGCAAAACTTGGTTGTACAGGTCCATAGAGCGGTTGGTCAGTTCCGTGCGCTGGTAGAGGCTGGCGGCGGCCAATAGCAAGGGGACATTTTTCGGGTGGAACTCCAACGCTTCCAAATAAATGTCTAGCGCTTTACTTAAATTGCCCAGTTGTTCGTAACTTTTGCCCAATAAGCGGTAGGCGCGGGCCTCGCGGCGTTTGACGTTTTTCGTCTTGTAAATGTATTCGGAAAGTTCCTCAATGGCCTTAGTATAGTGCCCTTCGTTATACAAGTCGCGGGCGCGGATATAATCCTGTCTGTCTCCGCGCGGAGCCATCCCCAAGAAGCCCGTCTGCGCGGTAGAACAGCCGCCCAGGCACAGGGCGGCCAGTACAAAAGATAATAAAATGTTACGGTTTAAGTACATAAGGCAACGCAAAAAGCAGGATGTCTTCCTGCATTTCTCCCATATGGCGGTTGGCTTCCTGTAAGCCGACTTCGCCCGCTTTGTGTAATTTATCAAGTTCCAAGGTTCCTACGTCTAACACGCGGTTGGTGATGACAAAGTTGGCCTTGTGGGCGGATTCTTCAATCATAGCGGCCCCGCGCACATCGCCCACGCGCAGTAAGTAGGCGGCGATAGATTTGGGCGTGTCGGAATAAAAATCAGGCGGTGTGATAGAGGCAATAATGTAGTCCGCCCCCATAGATTTAACGGACTCTACGGGCAGATAATCCACCACGGCTCCGTCCACCAGTTCGCGGTGGCGGTATTTTACCGGGGCAAATACACCCGGCAGGTTCATACTGGCACGCACGGCAATAGCCAGCGGGCCCGAATCAAACACCACGCGTTCCCCGGTTTTAACGTCCATTGCCGCGCAGGAAAACGGGATTTGCGTGTCCTCAAACTGCATATCACCGATTTGTTCGTGAAAGAAATTAACCAGGTTGGAAGAAGTGGGCAAACGTTTGGCAAATAACAGGCGGAAAAGCCCCATTACGTTAAAGTCGGACGTAATTTTGTCCATTGTCATATGTTCGCCGACCGTCCACAATTTTTCCGTGGGGAGCCCCGCCGCATAGAGCGAGCCCACCACAGAGCCCATAGACGTACCCGAAATCATATCCACGGGCACTTGGGCGTTGTTGAGGGCTTCCAGCACGCCGACGTGGGCAAAACCGCGCACCCCGCCCGCCGATAAGGCTACGCCGATTTTGGGGCGTTCGCTTTTGGGCAGCGCCGTAAATTTATCCCACAAAAAATGGCGTAAGATATCGTCGTCCGTTTCGCGCTCTATGGCAAGGGCCGGCCACGTGGCCAGCAGGCACAAGAGCAAAGCGGCGGACCGCTTTAAGAGGCCAATCATTGTAAATCCTGGCCGATAGCCCACTCCAAATCGGCCTTGGCGGACAGGTTTTCTTTAACCGCCTGCAAATAGCGCTGGGCCGTTTGCAGGTAAGCCTGCAAGGCTTCCAAGGCTTCCGCCCCGTTTTTGGGTTGGCGCTGGGCTTGCTTTAAGAGCGCGTCCATTTCGCGGTAGGCGGTTTGGCGGGCCAATACCTCTTGTTGCCAGAAGGACATTTGTTCAAAGTTTTCGGCCACTTGCACGCGGATAGTGTCTTCTATGGCGGCGCGGCTTAAAGAACTTTTTTGCTGTTGGGCCTTCTTTTCGGTAACTTGCGTAGAAAAATTGTACGAAAGCGGCAGACGGACCGCCAGCGAAATTTGCCTGTTTTGGTCCTCCAAGGTGTTGGCCCCCAGTTTTTCGTAAGAAGCGTTTAAAATAACATCCGGATAGCGGCGGGATAAAGCCAAATCAATAGCAATGTCGTCGGTTTCCAAGGCGTAAATGGCGGCCTTTAACTCGGGGCGGAACTCCATCGCCCACAGGGTTAAGTGCGGCAAATCCCAATCGGTTTTAACGGGGGAGAACTCTCCGCGGATGGTAATGCGGGCATTGAGTTCCTTATTTAGGCTCACCAGCATTGCCAAATTCGCCTTTTTTAAATCGTTTTCGGCCTGTTTTTGCGCGCTTTGCAGTTGGGATAAGGCGTTTTGCATACGCATTTTGGCCCAAATGCTGTTGGACGCGGACGAAGCGTTCCATTTTTGTGCCAATTCCCAAACGTGTTGGGTCAGTTGGGCGTTTTGTTGGGCATATAAAAGGCCCGCAAAGGATTTTTTAATATCCAACACCACCGCATTTTTGACGGATTCGTAGCGGCTTTGTACTTGTTTTAAATTGGCTTGCGCAAAACGCAGGGTACTGCGGATACGCCCGCCGGAATAGAGGTATTGCGTGGCGGTAATGCCTACGCCATAAAACTGGTCCTTGTCGCCATACAGACCGTTCCCGGGCAGAAAGCGGTTGGCCACGGCGTCGGGCAGGACCATAGGATAGTCCAAATCGTACCAAGTGGCCGTGCCTTGCAAGGAAAACTGCGGCAAATAGCGGAACTTGGCTTCGGTTACCTTTTGCTCGGCGATGATAATTTCCTGCTTGGCCGCCAAGAACTTGGAGTTATTTTCCAAGCCTAGGCGGATAGCGTTTTCCAACGTCAGGTTATCGTTTACCAAACTGGAAAACGTCAGACCGTATTCCTTTTGTGCAAAAGCGGCCTGAGCCAAAAGGCAAAGGGCCGCCAGCATTAAGATTTTCTTCATACTACCCCCGGGTTAGTGCTGCTTATTTTTATTGATTTCCGCTTCTACGCGGTCCATCATTTTATTAAATTCGTCTTGTAATTCGGTAAATTGGTCGCCTTGGCGCAAGCGCACCCGCTGGGAAAAATCCCCTTTGGCAATTTCCTTGCAGGTTTGCTCAATGCGGTAAACGGGCCCGGCCATTTTGTGTGATAAAATAGCGGAAATGATAATCACCAACAGCAAATAAATGGCAATTTTATAGGCAAAACTGGCCGCCAAGGGGATAAATTGGTCATACAGCGGCTGCATCAGAACGGGGTACTTGTCAAACAGTTCGTCCAGCGTGGCCGTCAGTTCAAACGTCATAATCGCAAGCCCGCACAATACGCTTAAAATAATAAGCATCATATAGCGGATTTGCAGATTTTTTTTGATAAAAATCGTGCGGCGTTTAAACTGCGGCTGTTGCGGAGCGGTGTTCATAAAATCCCCTAAAAGGTGGTTACGTAGCGCAACTGCAAAATGCGCTCGCTTTCATCCCCGCGGCCAATGCGGCGTACGGCCGCGTCCAACGCCAAGGAGGGGTGCAAGTAAAAGCGCGCGCCCAAGTTTAAGCGGGAGTCGCGGATGTTGCGCAGGTTGTCCCACTCGGCCATTAAGCCCACTTGGTCGGCCAGTTTATAAAATGTGCCCATAAACCAGTAGAGTTCATCCCACTCAAAGTCGGAAAAGTTAAGCCCCGCGGTGGCGTTTAAACCGGGCACGATGATTTCGCGCGTAAAGGTTAAATAGCCGCCCTTGCGGTCGTCTAAGAATTTTTTGGTTTTGGCATAGTTGCGATGGCTGTCGTAGCCGTAACCGTAGCGGCGGCCGTCATAGCCGATGGCAATGGCGGGCAGATACAAATTGCCGTCATAAATCTTCCATTTTACTTGGAAATCCGGGTCTAATACGCGCACGGAAGAGGACGAGCCCAACAGTTCGTGCGCCGCAATGCTAAGCCCAATGTTAATGCGGGGATACACGCCGAAATCAATCGTTTCCATTACAGTTTCGTGGTCATAGGCGCGCGTTAAAAAGGAGGCCTGATAGCGGTCAAACACCTCTGCGGTGGGAACATCCAAAATCAAGGTTTCCAAGGAAATCGGGTCCCCTTGGGCAGCCCGTGCAAAAAACGGGGCGAATAAGCAAATGGCGAGTACGGCAAGTTTTTTTAGTTTCATAGTTATCCTCTAAAATAAGAAAGTGCGGACGTCTTTAATTTCGGGCTGCGTGATAAAGCGCACATTGTGCAAGTATGCCCCTTCGCGTGCGGGCATAAAGTCGTTTTTGTCGCGCGGAAATTCCAAATCAATAATGCCTTTGTCCATACGGGCCGTACTGCTGACGACGGCCTTGTGCCAGCGGTCGGTCTTTTCTTGGTCGTATGGGGTGGACGGGTTCCAATAGTTGCGAAGCACTACCGTACCCTTGGTAACGGCGCCGCCTTCCAGCGGTTCGGTTTTTAAAATAACGTCCTTGGTAAATAATACTTTACCCTTGCACGGGCCGTTTACAAAGGTAATTTTGTAATACGGGTCTTTTTCCGTGGGGCGTTTGTTAAGCGTAGCCAGCGAGTAAAGGGCGTAGGGCTTCATAATATTTTGGCAAGCCGCAAAAACGTGCGTATTGAGCAAGCGTTCGTAATCTTGTTTGTCGTCTGTGCGGTTATAGGGGGATTCTTTTTTGTGGCGGCATCCGGCCACGGCAAAGGCTACACAGCAGATGAGCAAAAGACTTACTAATTTTTTCATAAATCGGGCTCCTAATAAATAAGTTCGCCCGCGTACGGGCGCGCGTGAAACCAATATAACAAATTATACCCGTTTTTTATGGGAAAATAAACCAAAATCCGCTAAACAAAGGCAAATAAAAAAGCCCCCGGTAAAAAAGGGGGCTTTTTAAGAGTTGTTATTTGCGGCCGGAGCGCGTTTGGCTGGCTCGGGCGGCGCTTTTTTTGTTGAAGTCCTTTTTTTGTTTTTTGGCGGCTTCGCGCATTTCCTGGGCGGCGGTGCTGACAGCGGGCTCCAAAATCTCCTGTGAGGTTTCCTTGCTCATTTGCTGCAAGATACCCTTGCCAAATTTAACGGCGCGCATCAGATCGCCCGTCAGTTCGGCGGAGGCTTGGCCTAAGGGCTTTTCCAAAATATCTCCGTTTACACTGTACCCAAAGTAGGGTGGCAGGTCAGACGAGCCTAATACTTGGCTGACGGCCTGTCCGTCGGCGGCGGATGTAATGTACATTACGCTAAGGTCTTTGGGCGGTAAGCCTTTGTTGACGGCTTCGCTGGATGCTTGGCGGTTCTTTTCCTGCACTTGTACAAGGTCCTTGTCCGAATACACAATGTAGGGCGGTGCGGCGCGCTGAACCTGCTGTTGCAGCGCTTGGATTTCGCGCGGGTCAGCATTATCGCCCATTTCCTGTATTTTGGCTTCAATAAATTGCTGTTTGATTTGGTTGTATTTGCCCAGCGGGTCGCCTTTGAACGTCAAGTTTGCGGCTTGGACGATGTTCGTTAAATCTTGGGTATTTTGCACGCTGTTGGCTACCCAATAGCAGTTGCCCTCGCCACATTGGTTGTTTTTAACCATAAAGGCGTAAATTTCCTTGGTTTGCTCCTGCAAGGTTTGGTCCTGCTGGTTATCCGAGGGAGTGGCCGGGTAGGAATCCGCCTCGGCATTTACTTGCCCCGCCACAAAGGTAATTGGCAGGGGCGGAAGCGCAAAGCCTGTTTCTTGGTAGAAATTTTGGGCATTTTGCGTGCGCGCTGCGGCTACCTGCTGGGCCGTTTTTTGCGGGCTGGGCTCTATATCACACGAAGTTTGTACGGCGGCTGGGGAAGGGCCTTTGTCGTTACAAGAGCCTTGTTTTAAATTCCATAAAATATTAGCCACTTGGTCCACGGGTTGTTTTCCCTCGGCATCGGCGGCGATAAGTTCATTTACCTGGGCGATAATTTCTCCCTTGTGCTTGGCGTAGAAATCCTTAATAAATTGGGCCTTTTGCTCTTTTTCATCCGCAGTTTTGGGGCTCGGATACAGCGCATCCGCCGTATCGTCGGCCAGTTTGGATAAGGCTTCGTCCGGCATTAAGAACGAAATCGCGCGAACCATATCGTTTTGCGTAGGTTGCGGAGCCGGACCGCTGGCGGCGCCGGAAGCGGGTCCTTCAAAATCCGCCATTTGCGCGCGTGCAAAACCGGGGGCGTATTTCCCGCCGTTTCCGCGGGCAATTTTATCAGACGAAGCCAACAGGGCGGCTTCGCTTTCGTCCTGCCAAATATCGGGGTTGGCGGAGGTTTGTTTGGCATCGTTAAAGCCAAAGAATTTAGTAATCGGGCTAAACAGGCGCGCCAATTTGGAATCAGGCACTTGGGTTTCCTTGCTGGCTGAGTTGGCCGCCGGGGTAAAGCGCGCGGCGCGTTCTTGGCGGATGTAGCGGTCGTAGGCGTTTTCCTGCGTGTTAATTTCGTGCATACCCGGTTCCATCCCCTCAGGGGCGGTTTGGCGGATGAGCACCCAGTCTCCGTCTTCGGTTTGCATAGAGGCGTCGCCGTAATTATAGCGGCCGGAGGTGGCCACGCCGGCCGCCGTTTCTTGGTTAGCGGGGGCTTTTTTAAGGGCGGCGCGGGCGTCGGCTATTTGCTCGGGCTGGGCGGCCTTGTTAGCGCCGCTCTTTTGGGCGGTTTGGGCCTTTTGCCGGGCGTTAGTGCGACGGAGCAAACGCGCCATACGCTGTACCAGCGCGGTTAAGGGGTTAGACGTAAAAATTTGCGGGGTGGCTTTTTGCGCGGCGGCGGAGGCTTGGGCGTTGGCCGGAGCGGGGGCGGTGGTTTCTAAAAAGGGTAACAGTAAAAACACGATAACTGCAACACACACGAGAAGCAATATGATTTTGCCAATGGTTTTTTTCATAACTGGCTCCATAAATAATAATATCCCGGTTTGGGCCGCGCAGAACGCGCCTTTGCCGGTTCTTACCAATAGTTTACCCGTTTGTCGGGATTTTTTCAAGGGCTATTTTGCGTGAATAAGGCGCATTAAAATAGACCACGACTTTTTGAGGTGCGCCCAAACAGGATTGTCCGCTTGTGCCGGTTTGGCGGCTTCTTCTTCGGCGGACGGAGGAAGAGTTAGCCCAGCGGCCTTTACCAGTTGGATAAGGTAATTGGACGGCACGGAAAAATTTAAGTTTTGGTTGCCTTCGCCCTTGTAACTGCCGAAAACGACAGAAATTACATTGCCGTTGTGGTCAAAAACGGGGCTTCCGCTGGAACTGGGGGAAATCGGCGCGCTGATTTGGTGCCAAAGTACGCCGTCGGCCTTTTTGCGGATTTGGCTGATAAGGCCCGAGGAAATGGTGTTTTGCAGGCGGCGCGGGTTGCCGATTACCGTAATGGTTTGCCCGGGCAGCACATTATCCGACGGCACTACGGTAACGTGCGGTAAATTTTTGGCGTGGATTTGCAAAAGGGCCAAATCTACATTGCCTGCCTGCGCGACGGGGACGGCTTCGCCCGATACGGCCCCGGTATTAAAGGTTAAATTGATATAAAGGGCGTCCTTGGTAACGTGGCGGGTGGTGGCTACGAGGCCGTCCGGTGTGAGGACAAAACCCGTGCCCGTAAAGGTGGAGCCGTCCGCCTTGATGACGTTGACGGCGACAATTGCCGGGGCATTTTGCTCGGCGATGCGGACGTGGTCGTTTTGCGCCCGGGCGGGCAGCCCGAAGAGAACCAGAAAAAGTAGAGCAAGCAGGGCGTTCCTCATAATTTTATTATAGCAAGAAAATGCGGGCAAGGTTGAAAACCAACTGGATAAATAGTACACTAATAGGGACGTCTGTTAAGGAGTTTATACTATGGAAGAAGCATTTTATGTAAGCCGCAAGAAATATGAGGCTTTGGTTAATGAACTGAAAGATTTGAAGAATTTAAAGGCGGAACTTTCCAACGAAATCGGGGAAGCCGCCGCGCAGGGGGACTTGAAGGAAAACGCCGAATACCACGCCGCCAAGGAAAAGCAGGCGGAAACGCTGATCCGCATCCAAGAGTTGGAAATGCGTTTGCGCAACGCCCAAATTACGGATGATTTGACTGTGGATAAAAGCGAAGCCCGCATTGGCGCTACGGTAACTATCCGCGATGAAGCGGCCGGTATTGAATTTACCTATACGCTGGTGGGTTCTATGGAATCCAACCCGGAAAAGGGCCTTTTGTCCGTTAAGTCGCCCTTGGCCAATGGTGTATTAGGCAAAAAAGAAGGAGAAACCTTTGAAGCCATTTTGCCGCGCGGACCGAAAAAATACAAATTGGTAAAACTGGAATACAAATAATATTTATTGCCTAGTGGATAATAAAGCCGCCCGAGGGGAAAACCCTTGGGCGGCTTTTTCACAGGCAAAAAGAACCCCCGGTTTTAGGCCGGGGGAGGAGAATTATAAGCCGTTTACGATTTCGTTCATTGCTGCTTGGAAGGGGCTGGTCCCTTTAATCAACCAATGCATTACGGCTTCGTTCAAATTGGCTTCTTCTTCGGAGACGCCAGGATTGCCCGGGCGAGCCTGCGGAAAGCGGTGATTCTTGTTCATAAAAACTTTTAACTGCTTCAAGGTTTCCTGTTCGGACGGATACACCGGGGCGTATTCGGCAAACAACGCCTTGATTTGGGCAGACAATTTTTCAACCGGTTCAAAGTGATTCGCGCGGTCATCGTTCATTAACGTTTCGGTGCGGGTGTAGAGCATCAATTCGTTATTGTCCAGAGTGCTCCACTTGGGCAGGCGTCCATTGGCTTTTACGAACTTTTGTAAATCGGTCAGCGTGCGGGCATATACGGTTACGGTTTCCTTCATATTATCCGTCGTTTTGGCGGATTGGATACCTCGGGCATATTGCGTATAAGCATCAGACAACGCACCGCGAAGTGTTGCTTTATCTCCCCGAGACATAGAATTCGGATTCGGCATATTGATAAAGTGCTGGATGACGCCCTTGGTTTCGTTGGCTACCAGCGGGCTTTGCATCATATGGCGCAGTTTGAGGTTTACCTTGTGCGGGTGCGTAAGCAAATAATCATAGGCCGTATCTACAAAGGCTTCCTTGCCGTCTAAATGCATTAAGTCCATCATTCCGGGAGTTTCTTTTAAAACCGGGGAGTGGGACAAGGTATAATAATTCACCAAGTCTTCCACCAACATATGTACGTCGCGCGACAGCAAATCGGCGCGCAGGAAAGAGCGCAGGCTTCTGTTGGTAACGGTTTTATCAATAAGGGCTAATCCTTCTTTTTGGCCTTCTTCATTGGTAATATAGTAGAGTGGGTCTTTCATCAAGGTATTGAGCAAGGTGTTGGCTTGTTTGGTTTCCAGTTTAGCCTCGTACATTTTGTTCAATATCGCCTTTTCAGTCGTCAATTCGTGTGCGCGGCTGATGGCGGGTACCGTTAAATTCGGCGTAGCGTTATAAGAGGGCACATAAATTTTTGGCAATTTCGGCGCTTTAAGAAGCGGCGAAACTTTCACACTAACTTTGGAGGCGTTTTTGGCTACCCCAGCAGCCACTTTTTCGGCGGCTTTGACGCCGGTGGCAATTTCTTTGCCCGCGTTTTGGGCAAAGGACATAGTCGTCCCGAGGGAGACTATCATTAAAGCATACATTAGGTTTTTCATATTTATAGTTTAAGAAATATAAAGGTAGGGCGAAAGAGTCTTTGGACCTAATGCAGGCTGGGCCTTTGGACCTAGGCCTGCCGCAGAAAAAAAGAACCCGGCCTTGTGGGGCCGGGTTCTGAGACAAGCAAAACTACTTTATTGGTACTTTTTTAATACGGCTTCTTTGGCGGCCGAGGAATAGACGTTATAATCCATTTGCTGGAAGATAGAGTCCTTTTGTTCCAGGTCATAGACGTATCCTTCGTCTATGCGGTTGCCTTGGATTTGCTCGTAGAGTTCGTTAAAGCGCTTGACGTGGTCCTTGGTGCGCTTGGTGGAATACTCCTTGGCCGTACCTGTGGTCATTAAGAACGCCCAGTCGGACGATTGCATCAGCACCAGTTCGCGCGCCAGTTGGTTGAGCGCCCGGCGCAGGAGCCCGCCTGCGTTAGGGAACTTGTTAGCCAGTTCCATCATCCGCTCGGCGGCTTTAATCAGGTGGCGGTAAATCCAATCGTTGCCGCTGTTGAGCCATACATCGTGGTAGCCCTTATCGCCCCAAGAGGACATAGACGGCTGCACCACTTGGTTTTCGGGGTACATCGCCAAGTATTCACTCGGCGTAACCAGTTTGATGTCCTTTTGGTCGTAGTAAATCTTTTTGAACAGGTATTCCAAGAAATCAATACCCTCGTACCACCAGTGTCCGTAGAGTTCCGCATCGTACATAGAAACGACTAAGGGCTTGCGGTCAATAATGGTGCTCAAATATTCAATCTGTTTTTGGCGGTTGAACATAAAGTTCCCGGCGTGCTGGGCGGCTACTTCGCGCGCTTCCTGCGGGTTGTAGGCCTGCTTTTGGTTCAGGGCTACTTTGCCGGTAATTTTATGGTATTTCATACCGATATTGCGGCGAACGCCGTCGGAGTGGAGATACGGCTTAATATAGTCGTAGTCCAAGTCGTAACCGAGATCGCGGTAAAACTCGCGGTAGCGCGGGTCGCCCGGATAACCAGATTCGGCGCTCCATACCTGTTGGGCCGATTCCATATCGCGGGCAAAGGCGGCTACGCCCGTCTGCGGACAATACACGGGGGCGTAAATGCCGTATTTCGGGCGCGGTGTGCCGTGCAGTACGCCGTGCGATTCGGTAAAGAAGAAGCGGATGCCCTCATCGCGCAAAAATTTATCGTCGCCTGGGTTATAGGCGCACTCGGCCAGCCAAATCCCGCGCGGGGAGCGGCCGAAGCGGCTTCTGTAATCGTTGGCGGCAATTTTGATTTGGGCGTTGACGCTTTCTTTGTGTACCATTAATGGCAAATAGCCGTGTGTGGCGCAGCAGGTGATAATTTCCAACTTGCCCATATCCTGGAACTTTTTAAAGCCCTGTAAAACGTGCCCGTGGTAGCGGTTTTCAAACAAATCCTGATAGCGGCGGAACTTGTTGTAATACATCCGCGCTACGCCCTCAAATTCGGTGCCTTGGGTGCGGTTGATTTCCTTTTGGGAAAGTTCCACCCGCTGGTTTAAATAATGGCGGAAGCGGTTAATAAGCAACGGGTCCTCCATCATATTGCACAAGGGCGGCGTGAGCGACATTGTCAGGCGGAAATCGGTGCCTTCTTCGGTCAGGTTTTCAAATACGTTAAGCAAGGGGATATACGTTTCCACCATTGCTTCGTAGAACCAGTCTTCCTCCAAAAAGTCCGGGTATTCCGGGTGTTTGATAAACGGCAGGTGCGCGTGGAGCACCAGCGCCAGATAGCCTTTTTCTTCTCCCATATTATTTTCCTTGTTCGCGCAGGGCTTTTATGTTGATTTGGCGCGTCTTGTCGCCTTTGGCGTTGCGCGCTTTAATGGGCAAATCCACTACGCTGCCCGC
Source organism: Candidatus Avelusimicrobium stercoris (assembly GCF_002437085.1). Taxonomy (NCBI): domain Bacteria; kingdom Pseudomonadati; phylum Elusimicrobiota; class Elusimicrobia; order Elusimicrobiales; family Elusimicrobiaceae; genus Candidatus Avelusimicrobium; species Candidatus Avelusimicrobium stercoris. Next base: position 67,980 of record NZ_DJOA01000031.1, read on the forward strand.
CGGCAAGTGCTGGCGGATGGAGAATTTGCCTTCTTTCAGTTCAATATCTTTTCCATTGATAGACACAATGGCATTTTTGGAGGCGGAACCGTAAATGATAATTTCGCAGTCGGCATTGAGCCAAATGTCTTCATCCTCAGGCTGTACTTTATCCAAGTGCAGGGCAAACGAGGACCACGAAGACTTGGCCGCGCCGGAGGGCGTCAGTTCCGTCAGTTTCCAGCGTTGGCCGATGACGTGCATCAGTTCGCTGGCTCCCAAGCCGATGTAATCCGCGCCGGAGAGTTTTAAGAGTTTTTGGAAATCGCCTTCCACCACCATCCATTTGTCGTCAATAATATCGGACACTTTGCCGGGCGGCACAGGCGTAGAATTGCTGCGGGAAACCAAAATAAATTTACCGTCGGCGGTAACGTAGCCCAAATCGGCCAAGTAAGTGCGGCCGGACTGCGGGGCGTTGATGTACCAACTGCGCGCCTCAAAGATGACGGGCATATCGTAATATTGAACGGAGTTTTTCCCGTCAAAAAATTCCACCCCGGTAACATCGTGCAAGCGGATAACGGTGCGGGCGGCTTTTAAGGTTTCTTCCCCGTATTGGCTTTTAAGATAGTCTAACGTGTTTGGGGTGATTTCCCAAAACAGGAACATCCAAGCCGGGTCCTTGGGAAGTAAAAAACTTTCCGTTTTGCCGTAGCCGGACGGAATATCCGCTTCGGCGTGTATGTCTTTGGCCAAAGGTTTGACCAAGGCAGACGAAGATAAGTTCTGCGTCATAATAAATACCTCACCCTGATTATTTGTAGAGATTTTCTCCCCCATTTTATTGTAGCATTTATCAATAGAAAAAGGGGCTTTTCTGAAAGTTTTTGCTACAATAGCAAAAAAGGAGTTTTTATGAATAAAAAAGGGATGGGAATAATCGGTTTACTCTTGGCAGTGGTTATCGTAGCCGTGCTGACGGCGGCGGTGCTTAAACAGTATGCCCGCCAAACGCAAAAGGTATTAAACGCGCCCGGTTTGCAAAGCGTAGCGCCCGCTAAAAAACAAAAAGGCCAAGCCTCGGCCAATGCGCCTAAATGCAACGGGCGGCTTGTCGGCAATATTTGCGTGCCGACCGAGGTGCACAGTTCCAGTTTGGACGCTTTTAAGGAAATGAATAAATAAAAAAGCCGCCGGTTTATAGCCGGCGACTTTTTTACACTAAAACTTATTTGGCTTCGGGTTCTACTTTCTTTTGGATTAAAATCAAACTGACAAAAATCAAGCACAGCCCGCCGATTTCCGCCCCCGAGGGCATACGGCCGAAGGCAATCATATCGCTGGCCATTGCCACTACCGGGGTGAAATACGTTACCGAGGCCATACGTGTAGCCCCCCAGCGTTTAATCAAGGCGACCATTAACAAGAACGCCACGGCGGAGGAAAACACACCCGCGCTGATAATGGATAAAACCACTTTTGTTGTAAAGGCCGCGGCCGGGGGAACGGGTTCCACAAAAAAGCATACGATTAACAGCACCACCGCTGCAAAGAGATACTGGTGGAAGGTGTTGGCTTCCATTGTCATTGCGTTGCTGTCCACCATAATTTTTTTGGTGAGTACGTTACCTAAACTGTACGACCAAGCCATAATCAAAAAGGCGATGCAGCCATAAAGAGCCAAGGGGCTTGCATCCAACTGCGCGGCGGCAATCATCGGGCGCATAATAACGAGTAATCCCAGCATCCCAATCGTAACGCCGATGGCTCTGCGCCAGGTAAAGCGGTCTTCGCCTTTTAACAAAATAGCCCCGGCGATAAAGGACCATATCGGTACGGTACCGTTAAAAATACCGCCAATCGTCGGCGCGACGAAGCGCTGGCCCCAAGAAATAGCCGCAAACGGCAGTAAAATAAGCAATAGCCCAATCGTCCACGGGCGCCACAGTTGCTGAATGGGGCATTTCAAATTCTTGCGCTGGATACCATACAGCACGATGAAAAACAACAACCCCGCCAACACCCGGAAGAAGGTCCCCCAGTAGGGCGGCAATACTTCTACAAAGTTTTTAGTCGCTAAAAAAGCGGTGCCCCAACACAGGGCCAAACACAACGCCAATACATAACTCATAAGATACTCCTCCTTTTTTACATTATAGTAAATTCCGGCGCGCCGTCCGCCTTTGTGCCGGAATTCGTATAATATATGTATATAGGAAAGTAAGATGAAAAAACTTGGAATAATCGTTTTGTTTGTACTGGTGGTGGCCGGGCTGTGCTTTTGGCTGCCGAAACCCGCGGATAAAAAATCCGACGGGAAACTTGCTGTGGTAACGTCCGGCTATGTGGCCTATACGCTCACGCGGCAATTGGCGGGGGACTTGGCGGATATCGCTATGTTACTACCGCCTAATGCCGAGCCGCACTCCTTTGAACCTACGCCCGGCGCGCTGGTGGCGGTGCGACAGGCGGATGTGTTTGTGTATATTTCGGATACTTTTGAACCGTGGGCCAAAGACATTGCCACCGGGGCCGGAAAAAATACCCAAGTGGTAAAGGCCGCTGCCGCTTTGCCCGCAAGTGTGGACCCGCATATTTGGATGGATTTTGACAATGTACGCGTAATGGCGCAAACAATAGAAGGCGCACTCGCCGCGCAGTTGCCGGAACAGGCGGAAACCTTGGCGCAAAATTTAGCCAAGTTTAACGAACAATTAATTGCTTTGGACGAATCTTATAAAAAGGGGTTGTCCGCTTGCCAAGGGCGCGAGGTGGTGCATATCGGGCACTTGGCCTTTGAACGGCTTGCTAAAAAATATGGCCTTACTTTAACCGCCTTGGCGGGCACGTCGCACGACGGGGAGCACTCGGTGCGAAGGCTGGCGGGTGTGGTAGATTTGATTAAAAAACATCATATTGAAACCATTTTTACCGAGGAAACGCTCTCCCCGCGCTTGGCGCAAACCGTGGCCGGGGAAACGGGCGCGCAGATTTTGCCGCTCTACACGGTGGAAAGTATATCCAAGCAGGATTTTGATAATCATATTACTTATATTGATTTTATGAAACGCAATTTGGAAAATTTGCAAAGGGGGCTTAAATGCCAAGCGTGATAGAAGCCAAGGATTTACGCTTTGCGTATGTGCGTGTGCCAGTGCTGGACAAGGTGTCCTTTACCATTAACGCGGGGGATTATGTGGGGCTGATTGGTCCTAACGGCGGGGGGAAAACTACGCTGCTCAAACTTTTGCTCGGGCTTGAAAAGGGCGAGGGCAATATAAAACTCTTCGGTACGCCGATTAATGCGTTTAAGGATTGGCATAAAATTGGCTATTTGGCGCAAAAAAGCCCCGTGGCGCAGAGCCGTTTTCCGATTTCAGCCGAAGAAGTAGTGCTAATGGGTCTGTCCAACCACCGCGGCAGCGGCGTATCCGTCGGCGAATTAAAGGAAGTCTATACCGCTATGCAAAAAACGCACACGCGCGAATATGCCGGGCGGATTTTCGGCGATTTGTCTATCGGCCAGCAACAGCGCGTTTTGCTGGCTCGGGCGCTAGTAAGCAACCCGGAACTGCTGATTTTGGACGAGCCGTCCACCGCCTTGGACGCTTCGTCCCGCGAGAAATTTTTTGATTTGCTGGGCGAATTAAACGGCAAGCACGGTGTAACCATTTTGCTGATTACGCACGATACCGGCGAGGTGGGCAAATATATTTCCAAATTTATGTATGTGGATAAAACCTTGGTGTTTTACGGTACCAAAGAGGAGTTCTGCCACTCCCGCGCGGTGGCCGAAAAGATTGGACCCTTTGCCCAGCACACCATAGACCACTTGCACAACCACGGGCATTGCCCGCTGGGGTGCGCGTGCGGGGAGGTAAAAAAATGATGAGCGGATTTTTAACCTATGGGTTTGTTCAGCGCGGCTTGTTGGCGGGCAGTTTGGTGGCGGCGGCTTGCGCGCTTATCGGCGTATTTTTGGTATTAAAACGCTTGTCTTTAATCGGCGACGGGATGAGCCACGTTTGTTTGACGGGCGTGGCTGTGGCCCTGCTGACCGCCACGAACCCGGTGTATATGTCGGTGCCGGTGGTGGTGCTGTCGTCCTTGGGGATTATGAAGATTACCCAAAAATTTAAGATTTACGGCGATGCGGCTATCGGCATTGTCAGCGCGGCGGGGCTGTCTGTCGGTTTGTTGATTACGGCCCTTGCGGGCGGGTTTAATACCGATTTATTGGGCTATTTGTTTGGCAGTATTTTAACGGTATCTTGGGATGAAGCCCTTTTATGCGGGCTTTTGCTGGCCGTTGTGCTGTGCGGACTGCGGTTCTTTTACCGCGATTTGACTTCCGCCTGCTTTGACGAACCCTTCGCCCGTACGCGCGGCGTGCCCGTGCGCCTTATCAATACGGCCCTAGTGGTGATTACCTCGGTGGCGGTGGTATTGGCCTTTAAGGTAGTGGGGATTTTCCTCATTTCGGCTATGCTGATTATTCCGCCCGTGTCCGCCTTGCTGATTTCCCATACCTTTAAACAGGTGTTATGGTGTGCGGCCTGCTTTGGCGTGGCGAGTGTGTGGACGGGGGTGTATTTATCCTTTTTGTTTAATATCCCCTCTGGGGCTACGATTATTTTGGTAAACTTGCTGATTTTGGCGGGTTGTTATATTTATGCCAAAACGGGGGTAAGCGATGCCCGCTAAAAAAACGGACGTGGCGGCGCTGTTGGCGGCCCTTAAAAAATTGTACCCCGAGCACGTTATCCCGCTTCATCACGGCAACGCGTGGCAGTTGCTTTGCGCGGTTATTTTGTCGGCCCAATGCACGGATGCACGGGTGAACCAAATCACACCGCATTTGTTTAAAAAATATCCAACCGTACGGGACTTGGCCGCGGCGGACTTAAAAGAGGTGGAAGAAATTATCCACTCCGCCGGGTTTTACCACAGCAAGGCCTTGTCTTTAATTGAAAGTTCCAAACGCATTTGCGAAGTTTTTGGCGGAGAAGTGCCTCAAAATATGGACGATTTGCTTTCCTTGCGCGGAGTGGCGCGCAAAACGGCCAACGTAATGTTAGGCGATTACTTTAAAAAGCCCGCGGGAATAGTGGTGGATACGCACGTTAAACGCTTGGCTTTCCGCTTGGGGCTTACCAAGCAGACGGACCCCGTAAAGGTGGAAAAAGATTTAACCAAAATTATTCCGTATGAATATTGGGGGTGGCTGGCGATTGCGCTTATTCTGCACGGCCGCCAAGTGTGCAACGCCCGCAAACCGCTTTGCTCCCAGTGCGCCTTGGCGCACTTATGCCCCCAAAAAGGAGTAAAAATTTCCGTATGACGTTTAGAGAGTGGAACAACCGTAAGAATAATTATCTGAGGGAGCAAAAGGGTAAATGGGCGGCTAAATTATTGGGCTGTGCTCCTCGTTCTGACGCATATCACCCGCAAAAGGTGCATAAAATTTTGCTCTTGCGCAACGATAATAAATTGGGCGATGCGTTGGTGTCGTCCGTTTTGTTGCGCGGGCTGAAAGTGTTGTTCCCAACGGCTGATATAGATGTAGTGGCGGGTAAAAGCAACGCGCTTATCTTGCGGAATAATCCGGCGGTATCTACCCTTTATTTTGCGACGGAAGGATTCGTCTCGCTAATGTCGTGCGGGCTAAAATTGCGGGGCAAGCAATACGATTTGTATTTGGATTTGGACGAAAAACCGACGCTTGCTTCACTTACCTTTTTAAAATTTTTACAACCGCGCTGGGCCTTTGGCTTTAACCGGAAAAAGTATCCGCTTTATAACCTGATGCAACCCTTGGATTTGTCTTCCTGCCATATTACGGCGCGGTATGAGGCGTGTTTGCGCTATTTGGGTTATCAGGGCGGGTTGGATACGTCGTATGAAATTCAGGTGCCGGAAACGGCGAAAGCGGCGGCACAACGATTTTTATCTACCTTGCGGGGGGGGGGGCGCCTGATTGTAGTAAATCCGCTGGCGGCCAGCCGCCACCGCTCTTTTTCAGCGGAGCAGATTTTTGGCTTGGCCGCAGCTTTCCCAAAGGATACTTTTGTTTTACTTGGGCAAGAGTCTAAACTAAGAAAATGGTTAAACGGACGTGCTCTTTTACCCCGTATGCTTGTCTTTACGGCGGGTGTTTTTGAGGCTGCTGCACTGGCCCAACAGGCAAGCGTGCTTCTTACGCCCGATACCTTTTGGGTGCATTTGGCTTGCGCTCTGCATATTCCAACGGTGGCCGTTTACCGGGGAAAAGAAGAGTTCCCCTATAAAGGCAATATTGCCATTTGGCGTCCCTTGGAGGCTTCCGTAAAAATGGTGCTATGCGAGAGCGAACAACACGAAATGCCCGTGCCGTTGCTTGCACAGGCCTTGCAAGAGAAATTAAAATAATTTGTCGCCCATATATAAAAAGCCCCGGGTTTTCGCCCGGGGCCTTTTCTGTGTGCCTGAAAACTTATTTGCCCAGTAACGCCAGGAGCACGCCTGCCGCTACCGCACTGCCGATTACGCCAGCCACGTTCGGGCCCATTGCGTGCATCAGCAGGTAATTGGTTTTATCGTATTCCAAACCGACTTTGTTGGAAACACGCGCCGCCATCGGCACGGCGGAAACGCCGGCGGAACCGATAAGCGGGTTGATTTTGGTTTTGCTGAAACAGTTCATCAGTTTCGCCAACAATACGCCCGAAGCCGTGGCTACGGAGAAGGCGATAATACCCAACACCAAAATACCCAAGGTTTCCGTGGTCAGGAATTTATCCGATTGCAGTTTGGAGCCTACGGACAAGCCCAGCAAAATGGTAACGATGTTGCAAAATTCGTTTTGCAGGGTCTTGGATAAGCGTTCCGCTACGCCGGATTCCTTTACCAAGTTGCCGAAGGTCAACGCGCCGATAAGCGGAGCGGCCGAGGGCAACAACAGCGCGCACATCAAAAGAATTACGAGCGGGAACAGGATTTTTTCCCGTTTAGACACTGGGCGCAACTGTTCCATACGAATCGTGCGTTCTTCCTTGGTGGTGAGCAGTTTCATAATGGGCGGCTGGATAATCGGCACTAACGCCATATACGAATACGCCGCCACGGCAATAGCACCCAGCAAATCGGGCGCCAAGCGCGTGGTAAGGTAAATAGACGTCGGGCCGTCCGCCCCGCCGATAATACCGATAGAGGCCGCTTCTTTAAGGCCAAAGGCGAAGAGTTGGCTGTCGCCAATGTGGATGTAACTTAACGCCACCGCGCCGATAAGCGTGGCGAAGATACCAAACTGCGCCGCCCCGCCCAAGAGGGCCATTTTCGGGTTAGCAATTAACGGGCCGAAGTCCGTCATTGCGCCTACCGCCATAAAGATAAACAGCGGGAAGAGCCCAGAATTAATACCGAAGTTGAACACAATACCCAAGAACCCAGCAGGCCCGGCGATGGCTTCGCCGGGGGGCATAGGAATATTGGCCAACAGACCGCCGAAGGCAATCGGGACGAGCAAAAGCGGTTCAAACTGCTTTTTAATCCCCAGCCACAGCAGGAAGCAGCAGACGGCAATCATCGTCAGTTGCTGCCAGGAGATAGCGTAAATCCCCGTGGTTTGCCAGATTTGGTTTAATGCTTGCAAGATATCCATAGGGTAGCCTCTTATTTAATATCGGCCAATTTGTGGCCGGTCTGCACCTGGTCGCCTTGTTTTACAGCCAAGTGGATGACGCCGGAGGCCGGAGCGGAAACCGGGGTTTCCATCTTCATTGCTTCCAGCACCAAGATTTCTTGGCCTTCGCTCACGCGGTCGCCGTCTTTTACGGACAAGCGCAATACCGCGCCCGGAAGCGGAGATTTCACTTCCGCACCCGCACCGGTAGAAGCGGCTTTTTCGGGAGCCTTGGCGTCCGAGGCGGCGGTGGATACAGCATAGCGTTTGCCGTTTACTACGGCGTCGTTGCCGTCAAAGACGACTTCGTAGGCTTGACCGTTTACGGTTACCTTTACCGCACCGTCTTCTTTGGCGGCGGCGGGCTTTACGTCTTTGGCCCAGCGGATACCGTTCACTTTGGCTTCGCCCTTCAAATACATAATGCCTTTGTCGGCGCAGGTGGCCACGATAAAGGCGTTTTCTTCCGTAACAGGCAAGCCCGCTTCTCTCAGTTTGGCTTCCGCCACCTTTAACCCTTTCTTGGGGTCCGCGTCGTTGATTTCAAGCGGCGTTTTGGTGGTGGGCTGCAAGCCTAACTGTTCGCTGGCTTCCTTTACTACGGCCGGATCGGGTTCTACCGGGGTTTTGCCGAAGTAGCCCAAAACCATTTTGCCGTAGCCGGGGGTAATCTTCTTCCAGGGGCCGAACATTACGTTGCTGTAAGCCTGTTGGAAGTAGAACTGGGAAACGGGGGTAACGGACGTGCCGAAACCGCCCAACTTTACGCATTCGCCCATCGCTTTTACCACTTCGGGGAATTTGTCAAAGGTGCCGTTGTCGCGCATCATTTGGGTATTGGCCGTCAACGCGCCGCCGGGCAGCGGGGAGAACGGGATAATCGGGTTGACCTTGGTGGCTTCGGGCGGCAAGAAGTATTTGCTCATACAATCTTGGAACACATTTTCGGCCTCGCGGATTTTTTGCGGGTCAATGTCCAAGGTGTAATCGGTGCCGCGCAAGGCGTGCCACATCGTCAAAATATCGGGCTGGCAGGTGCCGCCGGAGACGGGCTGCATAGAGAGGTCCAACTGGTCCGCACCTGCGTGGATGGCTTCCAAGCAGCAGGCAATGGCGTTGCCCGCCGTTTCGTGCGTGTGGAACGCAATTTTGGTGCCTTGGGGCAGGAGTTTGCGGGCCATAGCAATCGTTTTGCCGACGGTCGCCGGGGTGGACGTACCGGAAGCGTCTTTGAAGCAGACGGAGTCAAACGGAACGCCGGAATCCAAAATTTGGCGGAGGATTTTTTCGTAAAATTCTTCGGTGTGGATTTTGCCCGTGTGGTCCCAACCCGGAGCCAAGGACATCATCGTTACGGTAACTTCGTGTTTAAGGCCTGCGTTGTGAATACATTTACCGGAATAAATGAGGTTGTTTACATCGTTTAACGCATCAAAGTTGCGGATGGTGGTGGTTCCGTGTTTTTTGAACAATTTGGCGTGGGCGTTAATCACGTCGGAGGATTGGCTTTCCAAACCTACTACGTTTACGCCGCGGGCGAGGGTTTGCAGGTTGGCGTCCGGCCCGGCCACTTTGCGGAAGGAGTCCATCATATCAAAGGCGTTTTCGTTGCAATAAAAGAACAACGCCTGAAAGCGCGCCCCGCCGCCGAATTCCATATGGTTAATGCCGGCGTGCTTGGCGGCTTCCACCGCGGGCAAGAAGTCCTTGGTCAGTACGCGCGCCCCATAGACGGACTGAAAACCGTCGCGGAACGCGGTGAGCATAAAGTTTACTTTTTTCATAATAAGTCCCCTAAATTATTTAGTTTGAAATCTCTTTGCGGCGGCAATGGCCACAGCGATTAAAACATTATCGGCCGCAGCGGCTGCGGTTTGCGGAAAATACTTTTCCATTTTTTGCACCAACCAGCCCAGCATTTTAACAATGCCGACCAGCAGGGTGAGAAACACAAATACAATCAACATACCAATTACGGTAATATTGACGGATTGCATCAACAGGTTGTCTGCACTCATACAATAAGGTCTCCTATATATATTTCTTCCGGGCCTTGGGCGGTGTTTAAAAGGAGCGTTCCGCGGGGGGACACACCTTTTACCGTTCCGCTGACGGGCGCTGCGCCGTTTTTAACGGATATTTGTTTACCAATGTACGGAAATCGTTCTTCGTAGGCTTGGCGGATTACGGCAAAGCCTCTTTGCGCTACGTCGGGGTAATCCCGCCAAAAAAGCGTTAATACTTTTTGTAAAAAATCTTGTTTGGTAATGTTTATGCCGAGTTCCTTTAAGGAAATGGCGGGCTGGCCGACGTGCGCTAAATTTTCCTGCGCGATGTTTACCCCTACGCCGATAACCACCCCCGAAATGCCCGAAGCGGTTACCACGGCTTCACTTAAAATGCCGCAGAGTTTTTTCCCTTCGGCTAGGACGTCGTTGGGCCATTTGAGCCACGCCTTGGCTCCCAGTTGTTCTGCGGCGGTGCAAACGCATACCGCCATTAGTTGTGTAAAATTAGGTAAAAAATCGGTTTTTTGAGGTTTTACCAATACGGAGAAATACAGCCCGCCGTCTTGGGAAATCCATTTGCGGTCAAAGCGGCCCCGCCCGGCGGTTTGCCTGTCGGCGCAAACGACGGTTCCGTCCGCCAGTTGCGGGCAATTATTTTTTAAATAGGTATTGGTGGAATCAATTTCGTCAAAATGGATAATTTGCGCCATACCTAATTGTAACAAATTTACGAGGGGAAAAGCGGGACGGAAGTTTATAATTTACTGAGTGCTAATCCAAGAAGACCCTTTATGAAAAAAAACAGATTCTGGACTACGGCGTTCTAGGATGACGACAACGACTAACGGCACAATCGGTAGATCCTGAACTAAATTCAGGATGACTTTTATTTCATAACGGCCTTGTTGTATTTATTGTTCTCGTTTCGTTGGTTGCAACCTTACAAAAAGAATGGTGCCCAATAAATCAAAAGGGCACGAAAAATTTGCCACCCGCAGGGTACGGCGCGCAGCGTGCTGTCATCCCCCGAGTGGTTTAGTTGGGGAACTGTCGTTTCGGTGGAGAACAAAAACAGCAAAGACAGATTCCCGACTACGACCCTCGGGAATGACGACTTCATAAAAAAGAGGTCATCCTGAACTTGTTTCAGGATCTACTTTTTGTTTTTTTGTCGTTGTCTTTTTGGCTGTTGTTCATAAAGGGGTTGTTTCGTTTTT
>NZ_DJOA01000015.1:0-35469 GCF_002437085.1 Candidatus Avelusimicrobium stercoris
CTCAAATATAAAGGCCTTAAAAAGGAGAAAAAATGAAAGATTTTAGTAATGTTAGCCGTGCGGCCACTTGTGCTAGTGGCGTCATTCCCGAGTGTTTTAGTCGGGAATCTGTTGTTGCGAAACGACGAGATTCCGTACAGAAACCTTACGGAATGACGTCTGTTTGGGGCGGCCGCACGGCTAATATTTCTTGCGCCGCAAGTGCAGGTTTTACTTTAATTGAACTTTTAGTAGTCGTTCTTATTATCGGTATTTTGGCATCGGTGGCGATGCCCCAGTACGAAAAAGCCGTCAAAAAGGCGCGTCTAACCAAGGTAATTCCGCTTGTAAAAACGTTGGCTAATGCAGAAGAGGTGTTTTATATGTCTAACGGGTATTATACGGGAAATGTAAGCGAATTGGATGTAGATATGCCCGCTGGCGGCACCTTGGCCGGAGGAAGCACGGACGACGGGTATTTGCGCTTTCCGGACGGAACGGTGATTGATTTATTGTCTGGTACGGGTCATCAGGCAGGCAGTAGTTCATCTGGGAATCTACTTGTCGCGGCCCGTTTGCAAGACGGACTCCGTTATCTTCAATATTTAGAACACTCCGCCCGCCCCAATATGCGGGTTTGCGACGGCAATGAAGCGGTTTGCAAAAGTATGGGTGGCACGCAGATTACGGGCACTAACCAATACCAACTCCCTTAATGTGAAAAACCCCCGCGTTTAATACGCGGGGGCTTCCTTATAAAATCCAACTTATTTTTGCGGTTTTAACAGCACTAACCTTTCGGCTAATTTTTCAAACGCCCGGGCCCGGTGGCTGATTTTATTCTTTTCGGCTTCGGTCAGTTCCGCAAGCGTCTTTTTGGTTTCGCCCACTAGAAACAGCGGGTCATACCCAAAACCGTTTTCGCCGCGGTAACCAAAACCAATGTATCCGTCCAGCGCGCCCTCAAAGGTTTGTACGCACCCTTGCGGGGTTGCCAGGCAGGCCACGGTGCGGAAACTGGCTCCGCGCTGGGGCAGTAACTGCCCCTCCAAGGCGGATAACAACTTGCGGTTGTTATCGTCTGCGTCGGCGTGTTCGCCCGCATAACGGGCGGTATATACGCCGGGGGCTCCGTTTAAAAACTTTACTTCCAGCCCCGTATCGTCCGAAATAGCGGGTAACCCCGTTTGGCGGGAAGCATAGACGGCTTTTATTTCCGCGTTGTCTTCCAACGTGAGGCCCGTTTCGGGCGGGAGCGTTAAGCCTTTAAAATCCGCCAAACTGACGTATTCTATCGGCGTGCCGTTTTTGGTTTTTACGGGCAAGATGTCTATTAACTCTTTAAACTTATGCGGGTTGCCCGTAGCAATTAAAATCTTCATTAACTTGTTGCGCCTTCTTATTTCATCATTACGACTTCGTCGGTCATATTCAGCGCGACCAAGTACGCCTTGTACATATCTTCTTCGCTGAGCCACTCGGTGAAGGCGTGGGGGTTGTTTTGCCCCGTAAATACGGTGTAGGCCCCTTTGCCCAGTTTAAGCATTAACATAGAGGCCGTCGTGCCGGCGCGTTCTTCTTTAAAGTTCGGCGTTACGCCCGCGTTTTTGAGCGCGTTGGCAACCACTTGGTGCGCTTGCGGGTGGATGTTTTCGGCTACGTTGCCGTATTGTTTGGCAATCGCGCGTTCAATCTTCACGCCGTATTTAGCGCTGATTTCTTTGGCTACTTTGTCGGCGTAGTTCTTCCAGTCGTCAATGTTCTGCTGGCGGAAATCGCGCAGGCGGAAGTCCAGTTCGGCTACGTTTACTTTGCCGTCGCCCATATCCATATGGTGCAGTTCCACATAGCCTTGCTGGCCGCGGCTGTTGTTGGGCAGCCACTCGTCCTTGGCGCAGGCGGCGCCCAGTTCGCAGGCGGGTTTCCAAGCGTTTCTGTAACCGTTTTCAGCGGCCATAGATTGGTGTCCGTTTACACCGTGCACGCGGTAAATCACTTTTTCGGCATTAAAATTGCTTACCACTACTTCGCCGTTTACGCCGCCGTCAAAGTCAAAGGCGAGGTCCGGGTTGTAGGGGGTTTCTTCAATATAATCAGCCGAGCGGCCCACGTCTTCGTTGGGCGTAATGACGATTTGAATTTTACCGTGTTTTTTAGCCGGGTTTTCGGCCAAGGTTTGAATTAAGGTTACAATGACGGATACGCCGGCCTTATCGTCGGCGGATAACATTGTGGTACCGTCGGAAGTAACAATGGTTTTACCAATCATTTGCTTCAAATACGGGTCGGTTTCCAAGGTCATTGTGTGGCCGTTTTTCAGTTGAATCGGTTTGCCGTCGTATTTAGCGATTTTTTGCGCTTTAATGTTTTTGCCGATAATATCGGGCGTGGTATCATAATGGCAACTAAAACCCAAGGTAGGGGTTTGCCAATTTACATTGGACGGAATTTCCACATAAATATAGTAATGTTCGGACAAGGTGGTCTTAAAGCCGAATTTTTGGATTTCGGCGTATAGTTTTTTTGCGGTTTCAATTTGTTCCGGCGTCATATCGGCGGCGTCGCTGCTTTGGCTGTCGTAGGTGGTGTATTTTAGAAAGCGGTCCAGCATCGTGCTGCGGTATTTAGCGGCCAAAGAGGCATTTTTCTGCCCCAAATTCTTACGGACGGAATCTTTTACATAGGTGCGTTCACGCGGAGTATTGTTAGCGGGCCAGGCGGCAGCGGCATAGGCTTGGCTGGCAAAAGAAGCGCCGAAAACAAATACGGACAAAACGGCAAACAACTGTTTGATTTGCATAAAATCTCCTTTAATTAATATTACTATTATTTTATGAATCTGCCCCCTTTGCCGCAAGGGCCAAAAGACCTAAATAAAACTTGGGTCCTAAATGTAGGGGAAAAATAAAAAACCCCCGCACGGGGCGGGGGAGTGAAAGAGTCTATTTTTCTGTTTGCGGAGCGGGTTGCAGGTTCCACAGGGTAATTAGCCTTATCACCGTGCGCAGGGAGGCTTCCATTACGTCCACATCCGCATATTCGCGCTCGCTGTGCAGGTTGTACTGCCCGGCGAAGATATCCGGCGTGGGCAGGCCCATAAACGAAAGTGTAGAGCCGTCCGTCCCGCCGCGCGCCGCCATACGGTTGGGCGTAATGTCCTCTTGGCGCATTGCCATTTCGGCCAAATTTACCACTTGGGCGGGCAGGACCGTTTTCATATTCTTATACTGGTCTTCAAACGTCAGTTCAAAACCCGTACCTTTATAGTTCATTGCTTTAACGGTGTTAAAGGCGCGGGTAACCTCGTTTACAAGGCCTTGCATTTCCTCGTCCGTAAACGCGCGGATAATGCCCTTTACCGTGCTTTCGTCGCCGTTAGTAACAATGGAGTCCACCAAAATAAACCCGCGGCGGCCGGCCGTGTTTTCCGGGCGGCTTTGGCGCGGCAGGAGCGTATGGAAATCTGACGCCATTAACAGGTTGTCTGCAAAGGCGGAGTTCATTGCTTCACCGGGGTGGACGGCGCGCAAGCCCTTAAATACGGCGGTAAAGGCTTTTGCGTTAAAGGTTTCGTCTGTCAGTTGCCCTAGGTCGCTGCCGTCTAAGGTATAGGCGTAATCCGCGCCAAATGCGGCTACGTCCATTTTTTCGGCGCCTGTGCCCACTTCTTCATCCGGCGTAAAGGCTACTTTAATAAGCCCGTGTTCCAGTTCCGGGTGGTCATAGAGGTATTGCACCATCGTCATTATTACGGCTACACCCGTTTTGTCGTCCGCGCCCAATAACGTGCCGCCGGAAGCGGTAATAATATCGTGTCCTCGCGCGCGGGCGAGTTGGGCCGAGTTGGCGGGATTGATGACCAATTTTTTTTCGGCGTTGATGACGATATCGCCCCCTTGGTAGTTTTTATGCACTTGGGGTTTAACATCCTTGCCGGAGGCTTCCAGCGCGGTATCCATATGCGCGAGGAAGGCCACTACGGGCGAGGCGTTCGCCGAGGTCGCCGGGATTTCCCCGGTAACAATGGCGTGCGCGTCTATCTTTACGTTTTTAGCGCCGTATTTTTTAAGTTCCTTGGCCAGCGCCTTAGCCAGTTTTAACTGGCCGGGCGTGCTGGGGACCTTATCCGTTTGATCGTTGGATTGGGTGTCAAACGTAACATATTTGGTAAAGCGTTCCGTCAGTTGTTTTTTGGCTTCGGCTTTACTGTATTTGGTTACGGTTTTCCACTCCAAGTCCTGCGCTTGCGCCACAAGGGGCAAGCACAGGGTAGCCACGCAAGCGGCCGCGGTGTAAAATTTGTTCATTAGGCCAAATCCTCCAACGAAGCCGTAACCTGCGCCAAGGTAAGGCGGGCGGCGGCCAGTTCGTTTTTGGTCTTTTCCACCTGCTCTTTGGGAGCGTTTTTAATGAAACTTTCCTGCGAAAGTCTGGCTTCGCGCGAAGCAATGTTCGCTTTGGCGATAGCAAGGTCCTTTTCCAGGCGTTTCTTTTCCTTTTCAAAGTCAATTAAACCCGTAAGCGGTACATAAATGGCGATGTTGTCTGCCACCGCCGTAGCCGTTTGCTTGGGTTTAGGCAAATTAACGCCGATGTCCAATTTTTCAATTTTCGCCATTAATTTAATGTAGCCTTCGTAAGCCTTTACAACTGCTAAATCGGCCTCGTCCTTGGCAGACAAAACGGCCGCAATTTTGAGGCCCGGCGGCACATTGAACTGCGCGCGGATGGTGCGGATTTCGCGCGTAACGTTTTGCACAGCCTGCATTTTGGCTACGGCTTCGGTATTGACCCAAGCGGGGTTAAATTCCGGATAAGACTGGTTGAGCAAGAACTCTTCCGTCTCGCCAACATACGGGCGCAGAGAGGCGGCAATTTCTTCCGTGATGTACGGAATTAACGGGTGCAAGGCCTTTAACGTGCCGTACAAAATGTGTACGCAAAGCGCCATAACCTGTTCTTTTTCCGCCGTTTGGAAGCGTTGTTTGGCCAGTTCTACATACCAGTCGCAGAAATCGCCCCACAAAAAGTGGTAGAGCGTATTGGCCGTCAGCGCGAGGTTGTATTTTTCAATGCCTTCGCGAGCGGTTTTGATAGCGTTAGTGTAGCGGTCCAAAATCCATTGGTCGGCCAGTTCCGTAACGTGCTCCGGCATTTTAAGCGGGCCCGTTAAGCCTTCCATATTCATTAAGATAAAGCGGGAAGCGTTGTAAATCTTGTTGCAGAAGTTGCGCGCGCCCGTAATGCTTTCTTCGGAATACGGAATATCCTTGCTGGGTACGGCTTGCATTAAAAGCGAGAAGCGCACCGCGTCGGTCCCGTATTTGGCGGTCATATCCAAGGGGTCAATTACGTTGCCCAAGGATTTGGACATCTTCTTACCGCGTTTATCGCGGATAATCCCGTTCAAATACACGTCCTTAAAGGGAAGTTTGCCCGTAAAATCCAGCCCTGTCATTACCATACGGGCTACCCACAGGTACAAAATTTCGTACCCGGTTACCATTACGCTGGTAGGATAAAAGTGTTCCATTTCGGGCGTTTTTTCCGGCCAGCCGAAGACGGACATCGGCCACAGCGCAGAGGAGAACCAAGTGTCCAGCACATCGGGGTCCTGCACCAAATCGTGCCCGCCGCAAAGGGGGCATTTTTCGGGCTTTTTAAAGGATACAATCGGCTTTGCACCGTCTTCAAACGATACCTTGGTTAATTGTTCGCGGCCCTGTTGGTCGGTGGCAAAGGTGAGGCCTTTTTCGCTGCAATGGCGGCAGTACCACACCGGGATACGGTGGCCCCACCAAATCTGGCGGGAAATGCACCAGTCCTGGATATTTTTAAGCCAGCCCAAGAACGGGTTTTTCCAACTGGCCGGGTGGAATTGTAATTCTCCCGATTCTGCGGCTTTAATTGCCGGAGCGGCCAGTTTGTCCATTTTGACGAACCATTGTTCGCTCATAAAGGGTTCAATGGGGCTGTGGCAGCGGTAGCAGGTGGAAACGGCGTTGTTGTATTTTTCTTCTTTTACTAAGAGACCGGCTTCGTCCAAATCCTTTACGGTTTCCTTGCGGCAAAGTTCGCGGTCCATACCCAGATATTTTTCGGGGCAGTTAATCATCTTGCCCTTGTCGTTGATGACGGTCATAATGGGCAGGTTGTGGCGTTGTCCGACTTCGTAGTCGGTGGCGTCGTGCGCCGGGGTGATTTTTAAGGCGCCCGTACCGAAGCCGAGTTCTACGGCTTCATCGGTGATAATCGGGATTGCGCGGTTGGCGAGCGGGATAATAACTTTTTTGCCCACCATATTTTTATAACGTTCGTCCTTGGGGTTTACGGCAATGGCGGCGTCGGCGTAAATGGTTTCCGGGCGGGTGGTGGCAATGACGATACCTTCACCGCCGTCCTCACCTTTATAGCGCAGATACCACAATTTACCCGCGTGCTGTTCGTGCTCTACCTCAATATCGGATAAGGCGGTGGAACAGCGTACGCACCAGTTGATTAATCGTTTGCCGCGGTAAATATATTTCTTTTCCCACCATTGGCGGAAGCACTCGTAAACGGCTTGCGCGCGTTTTCCGTCCATCGTAAAGCGGATGTCGGACAAGTCCAAGGCCCAGCCCATTTTGCGGAACTGGTTGAAAATAGCGTTGCCGCACTCCTTGTACCAATCCCAAACGGTTTGCACAAAGGCTTCGCGCCCCAGATCGTGGCGGGATTTGTGCTGCTCTTTGGCGAGTTTCTTTTCAATGACGTTCTGTGTGGCAATACCGCCGTGGTCCGTACCCGGTACCCAATAGGCGTCTTCGCCGAACATACGGTGGGCGCGGATTAAAACATCCTGTAACGTGTTGGTGGACGCGTGCCCCATATGCAGCGCACCCGTAATGTTGGGCGGCGGGATAACAATAACAAAGGGTTTTTTGGTTTTATCGTTTTTGGCGGCAAACAATTTGGCGTTTTGCCATTTGTCGGCCAATTTTTGTTCTACTTCTTGCGGTTCATACGCTTTGGGTAACATAGTTTCTTCCTCGGTTTTTTGAATTTGCGTGATGTGCCTTCACGCGTAACCTATATATATTTTACCAATTATACCGCCCTACGGCACGGCATAAAAAACCCCGGGGCTTGCGTCCCTGGGGTGTAAATTATTTTTGTTCTTGCGGAAGCGGTAAGGTGCGGCACGAATCAAAGAAGTCTAATTTCGGGTCGTACACCTTGCTTTGGGATTCCATTAAGGTCAAAAGCGAGTGGGAAATATTATCGTGTGAGAATTTTCCTTCCGCAGCTTTCTTTTTAAGACAAGCGTAATCAATATGGTCGGATTTCTTCATTACGTCGCTCATCCAAATTACCATCGGCACGCGGGTTTGCGTTTCGGGCGCAATCGCGTACGGGATTCCGTGCAGATATACGCCGTTTTCACCCAAGGATTCCCCGTGGTCGGATACATACATCATCCCCGATTCCCATTTGGGGTGTTCCTTTAATATATTAATCACGCTGGCAGAAATATAATCCGCGTACAAAATGGTGTTGTCGTATGTATTGACGATTTGCTCGCGTGTACAGGTTTGAATTTCCTCCGTGTCGCAGGTTGGCGTGAACTTTTTGAATTTTTGGGGGTAGCGGCGGAAATACGTCGGACCGTGGCTGCCGATGGTGTGCAGAACGATAAACAAATGTTCGTCCTTGGAGTTCTTTAAATAATCGCGCAGTTCGCCTAACATAATTTCGTCGTGGCAGTAGAGCCCGTCGCAATATTTTTTATTTTTTACGTCCATTTCTTTGTTGGGTACGCGGGTGCAAACGCCTTTACAACCGTTGTCGTTTTCCAGCCAAAGTACCTTGTAGCCCGTTTGCTGTAACAAATCCAACAGGTTCTCGGTATAGCGGGCATCGGTGAGGTTAAAGCCGTCGCGCGTGGCGAACGAGAAAATAGCCGGTACGGAAACTGCCGTAGCCGTGCCTGCCGACGTAACGTGTGGGAAATTGACGATATCCTCTTTGGCTAGGCGTGGGTTGGTTTCCCGTTCGTAGCCATTTAACGAGAAGTTTTGCGCGCGGGCCGTTTCACCCAGTACGAGCACAAAAACCGTTTTCTTTTCGTCGTGGTAGGGGACGTGTTTGGCGTCTTCGTCCAGTTTAGTAAACGGGCGGCGGTGTTGGGCTTCTATCTGGAAATAGCGTACTGTGGCATACACATAGTTATGCGGAATAACCAAGCGGCGCACTTGGCGGTTGTTGCGCCCGAAGGAAGCGTATTCCTTATAAACAAACGGCGCTAATACCACCAGGCACAAAAGCAAAATGCCCACGCGGGCCAAGCGAGCGGTTAATTCTTTAAAAAAGGGTTTAAAAATAATTTTTACGCGGCACAAAATAAGCGACGGCAAAATACCCAATAAAACCAGCCACGAAACGGAACGCAGGGTGATTAAATCCTTTACTTCGCCGGGGTTGGTTTCAAAGGTGTTGCGAATCATATCCGCATCAATAAACACGCCGAATTGATAAGTTAAATAGTTGACGGCTGCCGACACGATAAGAATCAGCACCATAAGCGGCTTGCCGACATACGGTAATAACAACACGCAAAAGGCCGCATAAATAACGGTAAAAATCAATATAGGTAAGGACAATAAAAATACGCCGTCCGCAAAGCCGGAAACGCTGACGTGTGTAAAAACGAAACGCCAAAAACTGATGTTCATTAGTAGCAAGAAATAGGCGGATAATATAGCCACCAAGCGGGTAGCGGGGACTTCGGGCCTGCGGGCAAGCAAGGATAGCAGTTTCTTCATTTTAATATTCCTGTTTTTAATATATGTATATTTTACCAATTTGGCAAATTACTAGCCTAGGCCCGGGCAGGCTGTGCAAATGGCCCCGATTATGCCATAATATAAATATGGAAAACAAAAACTTGGTCCGCACGGAAGAAATTATAGAGCCCGAAATTTTGGACGAAAACGGCAACCCCATTGGGGGGGAGCATACGCCCAAGGATTCCGCACGTCAAAAAGGCGACAACGGGGGGATCTTCGGCGGAATTTTGGTGCTGGCCTTTGGGTTTATTATGACGCTCCTTGTTGCAGCGTTTAGCATTTTTGTATTGGTTCCGCTAATGCTTATCGGACGTGTGTTGGGCTTCCAAGTGCGTACATTTAAACGCTGATTTCAACGAAAACTTTTCCACCTGCACATTTTTTTGCTATAATAAACAAGTAGTCATTAGACCGCACACCGATTTTGGAGAGGTGGCCGAGCGGTTTAAGGCACAGTCCTGGAAAGACTGCATACGGGAAACCGTATCGAGAGTTCGAATCTCTCCCTCTCCGTTTGAATTTAAAAAGCACCCGAAAGGGTGCTTTTTTACCAAGAAAGAGTAAAACAATGCCAACTGTTTAGTGTCGCGTAGAATTTAAAACCCCGCCAATGCGGGGCTTTTTATTAAGGCTTAAAAGTGCAGTCCTGCGCGCAAGGCAAAAGAGGCTTCCCACGGGGAATTTAACTGAAAGAAATTGCCGACTTTATCTTTGAAAAAGTAAGATACGCGTCCTTCCAACCCCAAGAAAAAACCGCCATAAATATCTACTTCGGTTCCCAGGCCGGCCGTTAAATAAGGGGAGGTTTCCTTATCCTCTACCGAACGCAAATAAGAAATTTTCCTTTCCATGGCGCCGGCTTCCAGCAAAGCATATGAGCGTGGTGTGGTATCGGGCGATAAATTAAATTTTCCTGCTACGCCCAAACGACGGGTTTTATACGAGGAAATCAGGGGCTGATTGTCTTTTTCCTTGCTAAAATAAACCGCTGGCCCGAGTGAAAACCAAGAGGAAAGTGAATATAACAAGCGCAAATCGGTAATGTTTTTATCGTGGAGAACCGTATCGCCGGACGGTTCTTGCAAAGAAGCAGAAGTTACGCCCGAGCCAACGGAAATTTCAAAACGGGGAAAATTAACAGGTTCCGGGGAAGCGCCTTGTCCGGCGCGGTACATTTGGGCATATGACGAAACATATGATAAGAGCAAAGCGAGAAGAAAAAAATGTTTCATAATAAATATATTTTAACAACTAATAATCCATTATTAAATACCCCAATCTAATTAACTCTAAATAACTCTTTTTATCAAAACAACTCAGGCATTTCTTCTAGGACTTACAAACAGGGCGGAATAAAATTCCGCCCTGTTTGTAGGTAGGATATTACATAAATAAGATACTTTTCTTTTTCTTATACTAAAATAACCCGAATATTCCCCGTTTTTTAGCGGGAGCAGAGTCTTGGATCATATTTAAACGGCGTTTTTTAACGATTTCTTCATCCATAGGGCGTAAATTAACAACATCGCCTTTATATCCGCTTACGATAATTTGGTCCACGGAATGCAGACATAGCCCCAAAATACACCAGTTTTTCTTTTTGATAGAAGTGTATCGGGGCGCAACTATAACATCCGCATTATTTTTAGAAAGGGCATCGTAAATGGCTCCGCGCGTACAGGCTCTTGGGGCAGAGTTTCCTTGGGGTTCTTACATATCAACTCCATAAGTTTGCTTTTGAGGTTGTTTTGTAATAAACCCGAACCAAGTTTCACACTCAGCCGCGCCACTAATCGCCCGGCCTACTTGTATATCTGCTTGTAACGGACGCGGTTCTATGGCAACGGGGTTCATTAACACACTTTGCCGGCCATTGTGCTGTTCCACAGAGGCACAGCCAATCAATAAAAAAAGTAAGGTTCCTAATATTAGTAATTTTTTCATTTTTATTATAACAACTTTGCTCTTTCTATCCAATAGTAGGACAGTAAATTTATATTTATTGCGTACTGTAAGGTAAAAATAGAGAGGGTAATTTTGCCTTAATTTTAAGAGAAATTTGGAAAACCAAAAAGAAATATTTTCTTTTTGAAATAAATTTGCTAGAATAAATATACAAGATTTATGCCGGGGTGCTGGAATTGGTATACAGGATAGTCTCAAAAACTATTGCCCGCACGGGCTTAAGGGTTCAAGTCCCTTCCCCGGTAAACTATAAAACCTGCTGAAAAGCAGGTTTTTTGTTTATAAAGGGGAAGCAGGCAAACTGCTTTGCCTGCGCAGGGACTTGAAGGCCGGAGCGATGTTTGAGTTTGCGCACATAAAGGTACTTCGGTGCGCAAGGCGAAAACCGCGAGGCCCGGCCCGGAGGCTTTTTCCGTCAGGGAAAAGATCGTAGGGAAGTTTCCTTCCCCGGTAAACTATAAAACCTGCTGAAAAGCAGGTTTTTTGTTTATAAAGGGGAAGCAGGCAAACTGCTTTGCCTGCGTAGGGACTCTACTTTTAACCACTAAAAACCCCGGGCGTGAACCCGGGGAGTTGCGAATACCGCACAGCCCCCCAGGAGGGAGTTCGGGGAGTTTCACATTTTTGCGAAAAAGTTAGAGTCTTTAAAATTTCAAACGGCATTTCCTGTATGACTATTTTATAAAAAGCGCCCCGGCTAAAATGGGGCTAGCCGGTTTTTCCCTTTTTCTCAATTTTCCCAGACACCAGTCAACTGGTTATTTGCTTCCGCATGAGTACGGTACGGCCAGTTTTTTACCCAAAAGGGCTTGAGATAAACTTTTTTCCTTCTTCCGAGTAGTTTCTAGCGGCTCGCGCACGAAAACATCACAGAGCAGGCGGAAATACTTGTCCTTTTGGCAGTTGCGCAGGATAATTGGGCCGCTTTTTAAAAATTTTTCTGTAAACCGCTTGGCTTTTTGGGCGAGTTCTTTTTCGCAGGGGTCTTTTGTTTTTAACTCCGGGCAGTCTATCCCGTTTACGCGTACGGACATTTTTTTACAAAACAGGGGATACCTACAGGCCAAATAGACCTTAAAGGTATCCCCGTCATACATGGTTTTCTCTCAATCATCAAACTGCTTAATACCTACCATTTAGTATATCAGGGAGACAAGCCTTTACTAATCCGCTTAATATAAAGCATATTAAGGCCAAAATGAAGTATGTTAAGTTATTAGAGCCATTTTTGTTTTCCAACATAACGATTCTCCTGTATAATTAGAGTTTAGATACTTCATTAAAAAACTTTAGTACTATTTCTGCTGTTGTGGTCATCTTTATTGCTAAATAATAAGTATCAATTGGATTATTAAGCTTCAATTTCGGATTTTCATAATCTTCAGCACACGCTGGATCTATTAAGATATCTCCTAACACAACACAACAAATCAAAACCGGATGAGTTTCCCATTTTTTGGTATCACAAAACAGCCATTCGCCTCGTAATTTTCCTCCCCTAATATTCTTGCCGTATAAGTCCAAACGTTGATCAAAGAGTTGGGTCTCCTTATTTGTTAAATGCATATTAGCAATAATTTTTTGAGCGACCTGTTCTCTATTTTTATGTGCTTGCATGCTAGCTATATCAGCCACAACATATATGATTGGTTTTAGCTCAAAAAATAGCGATTTTTTCCATGAAGTATCAAGGAAATTTTTCATAATTTCATCATAGGTTTGAGTGTACAAGTCAGAAATGCTTTGTTTTGTAATAAAAGGCCACATATTTTCCTCCTAGAATTCTTTTTTAATATTGTCTAAAGTCAATTGATGATATTTCATAAAAGCACTTTGTTGAATAGATCTAAATATTTCATCTTTTTCATTTTTTGGCATTACCTTTTCTGTTACTAAGCTCAGAATAAAAACACAGGTTTTACACAACTTATCTATATGCATTATATTTTCTTCTAAGGTTTTATTTCTATCCGATTCTATAATGGTCATACCATAAATTAGGGCCTGACCTACAGTCGTTTGTGTATCTGGATCTAACAAAGGCTTATCAGATAAATAATCTTGAATAATTGCCCGTATCATTTTGATATCATAGCACTCTAATAGCATTTGAATTCGGAACCATAGTTCTAAACAAAACCGAATATTAGCAGTCCCTTTGAATGGTTGAGCCTGATGGTCATCTGGATGTGTGGCAAAATGCTTTGCCTGTTCAAGGAAACCTTGGATGGTAATAAAGTTTGCTTCGTATGGTTTTAATTCTTGGAAACTATCTATATAAGCCATTTTCCAAGCAAAAACTAATGCCGGACCAATCCATATAATTATTATTCCAACAATTATTAATCCTCCAACAAGCATATTCTCTCCTTAATAAACTTTTTAACTCAACTATAACACGAAGCAAAAGCAGGCAAATAAAAACGGCTGTTATATTTGAGCCATGAACACTAACCCAAATAATAACAGCCGTAGCCCCCGCCATATATAAAATATGGCAGGAAGCACTCGACAGAGTACACACAAGGGATCAGCTCGCGCGTACTCTGTCTAAATCGGCTGTTTTTGGAGTGTTCATGTGCCGTTGGTATCCCAACAGCGCACCGTATTCTACATACGGTTCCAAAAACAGAATAAAATTGTATATAAGCCGCGTTTAAGGCTTATTTTGTAAATTATATTTCTCCAACTACTAACAGTTTATCAGTATTATACATTTTAAAAGAGGTTATAACAAGTATGAGGAAACGCCAGCAAACTTGCTTTGCCTTGCGCGCTGGACTTCATTTTAAGCATTAAAATACCCCGCACTTGGCGGGGTTAATTTTTAAAAGAGTAACGGGGCTATCAAAAAGGATATCATTAGCCCGAGTGAGTAACTGGTTACGTTTGTGGTTAAACTTAACATAAACGCATCGTGCAGGGATATTTTTTTGCGGTTCATCAGCCGGATGATAAGCGCTTCTGCCAGCAGGCAGAAAATCCACAAAAGTGCTGTTTCCTTTACGTACCGCACGAGTACAATCCACGAAGCCGCCGTCGTAAACAAATTCGCCAGCGCCACGCTGTACAAAATGGTAAAACTTTTTTTGGTGTAGTTTAAAAAGGCCGCCGCCGCGAACAGTTCCAAAATCAAAATAACGGCGAGCGAAGTCCACGCATCCCGGCGGGCCCAAGGACCGACATTTTCCGCCGTGCCCGCAGGGGTAACGTCCAGCGAATCCGCGCCAACTTTTACGTTAAAATGCGCCCGCAGTGTATCCGGCGAGGCAAACACTTGGCTTTCGCGCTTTGTGCCATCCGCAAACGCAATAATCAATTTTTGAAAGGGCTCGTAGTCGTACGCAATAGAAAAGCAACTGCTTTCTGTGCAACGCAATTTTTGCAAGCCGTAAGACCCTAGCGGCTTGGCGGAAATACATTGGTTGTCCTCGCATTGGAGTTGCTCGCTGTGCAAGGGGTCAATGGCCGGTTTATTTTCCGTTTCGTAAACGAACGAAAATTCCATTTCCGGCTTGGGGGATACATCCGCCCAGACGGGGCAGATACAAAAAAAGGCAAAAATAATAAGTAATAATTTTTTCATTTTTTTCACACGGAATATTATATTTTGTATTATAACATTAATATAAGATAGGGGGGAACACAAAATGTTTTTTACCAAGAAGCAAAACGAAAAATACGCCGATGTAATGATTTGGGCAATGGAATCCGCCCGCAAAAACGGAAAATTTAAACCATATGATACCGTTCTGCTGCGCAGCGATTTTTCTGCTCGCCCGCTGGCGGAACAAATTTATTCCAAATTGTTGGAAAAACGCTACCAAGTGGTATTGCGTTGGAACGCGCCGGAAAATTTTTCTAAAACTTTTTACACCGTAGCCGACGATAAACAACTGGCCTTTTTAGCCCCCGGCGAAAAAGAATTTCAAGGGGGCATTAACGGTCTGATTTCCTTGCGTGCGCCCGAAGATTTAACGCATTTAAAAAATGTGGACCCGGCCCGCATTGCCAAAAGTGCGGTAGCGCATAAACCCTTGCGCGAAATTTTGGACGTGCGCGAACAAAAGGGGCTCTTTGCGTGGACGTTGTGCAATTATCCGACGGAAGAACTCGCCAAACGGGCGGGGCTTTCCGGCAAGGAATACGCCGCCCAAATCGCCCGCGCTTGCTTTTTAAATGAAAAGGACCCCGTCAAAAAATGGCAGGAGGTAACCCAAGCCGTTACCGAAATCGGCGAGTGGCTTTCCAACTTGCCTATTCACACGCTGCATATTGAATCTAAATCAATGGATTTTGAGGTTCTATTGGGCGCAAAACGCCGCTTTGTGGCGGGGGGAGGATGCAATATCCCGTCGTTTGAAATTTTTACATCGCCCGATTGGCGCGGCACGCGCGGCGTCTATTTTGCCGACTTGTCCTCTTACCGCAGCGGAAATTATGTAAAGGGCGTGCGTTTGGAATTTAAAGATGGGCGCGCCGTCAAGGCGGATGCCGAGCAGGGGGCGGCCTTTGTGCGCAAAATGCTGGCAATGGATAAGGGCGCGGCGCAAATTGGCGAGTTCTCGCTGACCGACAGACGCTTTTCCAAAATTACCAAGTTTATGGCTGATATTTTGTACGATGAAAACTTTGGCGGCAAGTATGGCAACTGCCACGTTGCCGTTGGGGCCAGTTACGCCGACACCTACACGGGCGCGCAAGATAAACTGACCAAAGCCGTAAAAGAAAAACTGGGCTTTAACGATTCTTCCCTGCATTGGGATTTAATCAATACCGAGGACAAAAAGGTTACCGCCCGCTTAAAGGACGGCTCCTTAGTTACGGTGTACGAAAAGGGCCAATTTAAATACTAGGACCTTTTGCCCCTTGGGCCTAGGTCCAAAGACCCTGGTACAAAAGGTTGTATTATTTTAAACTAATAGTAAGGAAGTTACTTAAAAAAAGGAGAGTAAACTATGAAAAGATTTTTAACCGTAGCATTAGCGTTGTTGCTGACGACGGGGGCCTTTGCCCAGAAGAAGATTGAAAAGGACACGACCTTGGACGCAAAACTAACCAAGGCAGTTACGGCGGCTACCTTGAAAAACCAAGCCGGAGTGGCAGGTGCCTCCGAAGTGATTAATGCCTATAATACTTTTGCCAAATCTGTCCAAGCCAAACAATACCACGATTTTAACTATGTGTTCCAGGCAATGGACGAAGTCCGCGTAACCTTTATGGCGTTGCAAAAGAAAGCGCCGGAAACCGCGGCCCGCGCCGCCCAAATTATCAACCGCCCGGTGGCGATTGCCAACGGTTCCTATTTCTTAACGCTTGAAAATTACCTGCGTATGGAAACTGTGAACTTACCTCAGAGCGAACAAGTAAAATTTGATGCGTTCCATACCGCCTTGTCTAACGCCTTGGACGAAGCCAATGCCTTGACGGTAAACCAAGCGCTGCCGAAGGCGTATGCCGATTCTGTCATTGCGTTCCGCAAATTCGTCAGAAGCACCAAACAACTCAATGCTAACTGGATTTTGCAGAGTATGATGAACCCGATGGACGAGTTTAATGCCCAGTTGAAAAAGAATCCGCAATTGGGCCCGGCGATGGCGAAGGAATTTGTAAAGCCCATTAAAACCTCTTGGGGTACGGTGAAACCCGTAGACTTTATCAACGAATACGCTATTACCTTGCAAGGCCCGGTACAGGACGATTTGTTTGACTTCCGCGACAATCTGAACCGCTTTGCCCGCTAATAAAAACTTTTCATAGCAAACCCGCCCGGAGCAACCGTTCCGGGCGGGTTTTTGTTGTTTTAATGTGTGCAAAAGGCCTGCTTTTTTGGGGGGAATATTCCCTGGCGGACCATAAAAAAACGCGCCAGCAAGCGCGTTTTTTGCAAAATAAAACCAATTTTACAACTCGGTATGCATTACCTTTAAGGCGGCCTTTTCTTTGGCTACGGGCAGGCATTCTTGCACGCGGTAGTGTTTGCCGTCGGTCAGTTGCGTGATAGCCGCAATGTCCGCGTCGGTCAGCACTTCCTTGTCGTAAGTGGTGCGGAACTCGTATCCAAGCCCGCTCTCTACAATTAATTTCATAGATTCGCGCAGTACCGCCGGGTTAAAATCCACTCCCGTGATGAGTGAATATTTTTCCAGCGGGGCTTTTAAATCCATTGCGATAAAATCCAGCAATTTATCGTGAATTAATTGTTTAAGCACATCGGGGCGGGTGCCGTTGGTATCCAACTTGGTAGCATAGCCCATCCCTTTTAATTTGGCCAGGAACTGCGGTAAATCCTCGTGCAGGGTAGGTTCCCCGCCGGATACTACAATCCCTTCCAAGGTGCCTTGGCGGCGCTTTAAAAAGGCGTCTATTTCTTCTTCGGCAACGGGCTCGGCGAACATATGCGGATAGACCAGTTCCGGGTTGTGGCAGTAGCGGCAGCGAAAATTACACCCTTGCGTAAAAATCACCGCGGCCGGCCGTCCGGGAAAGTCAATTAACGTAAATTTTAATAATCCGCCTATCTTCATACCCAGTCCGTTGCGCTAAAAGCGAAAAACTTATTTGTCGCAACCGCAAGAGCAGCCGACGTGCATCGTTTTTCTCATCGCAAATTCTTCTTTTTTGCCTTTATTCCAGTTTTGTACGGGGCGCAGATAGCCTACGACTCTGGAATAAACCTCGCATTTGGAACCGTGAACGTCGTTCAATTCTTTTTTAAGCTCCGAGATTTTGTTTTCAACTACTTGTCTTTCCTGTGCAGTCATTTGTATGTCTCCTGACGAATAATAACCTATGTTGACGGGAACGGGCCCGTGAAAACCCGTTACTTTATTATGGCACTTTATGGTGCCGTCCGCAACCGCTTTTTTGGGTTATCTTTGACGGGCAAAGTAACCCAAAAAAGGTAATATTTTACAGAACTATTTGCTGTATAACTGTTCTTCCAACAGTTTAATCTTGTGTTCCAGTTCCTGCATCCGTTCGGCCTTGCATTTGGGGCATTCAAAGTGTTCGCCTTCAATGTAGCCGCACTTGGGGCAGACGCTGAACGTGGGGGTGATGGAGAAGTACGGGAGTGTGTACTTTTCGCAGACGGTTTTGATGAATTTCTTCATCGCTTCCAAGTCTTTAATCTTTTCACCCGTAAAGATATGCTGTACCGTACCGCCGGTGTATTTGGATTGGATCGTGCTTTGCAGGTCCAGCATTTCAAACACGTCGTCGGTATAGTTGACGGGCAACTGCGAAGAGTTGGTATAGAAGGGCTGGTGGCCCTGCTTGTACAATTCTTCGTTGGCACAGATAATTTCGGGATAATGCTCTTTATCCAGTTTCGCCAAGCGGTAGGACGTACCTTCCGCCGGGGTGGCTTCCAAGTTGTAGTTGTTGCCGGTTTCTTCCTGGAATTTTACGAGCGTTTCGCGCATAAAGGTCAGCACATCTTCGGCAAATTTTTTGCCTTTTTCTGTGCCGATATCTTCGCCCAACAGGTTGACGGAGGCTTCGTTCAAGCCCACGAGCCCGATGGTGGAAAAGTGGTTCTTCCAAAATTCGCCAAAGCGCTGGCGCACCGAGCGCAGGTAGAAACTCATATACGGATAGAGGTTTCCTTTCGTAAAGCGCTCAATGACCTTGCGTTTGATTTCCAAACTGTTTTTGGCCACTTCCATACGGTCCTTTAAAAGGGCGAAGAAGTCTTTTTCATCTTTGGCCAAGTAGCCCAGTCTGGGCAGGTTAATGGTTACTACACCGATAGAGCCCGTCAACGGAGCGGAACCAAACAGACCGCCGCCGCGTTTGCGCAATTCGCGGTTGTCAATGCGTAAGCGGCAGCACATAGAACGCGCATCTTCGGGGTTCATATCGGAATTAATAAAGTTGGCAAAGTACGGAATACCGTATTTAGCCGTCATTTCCCACAAGGGGGTAAGTTTGGGGTTGTCCCAATCAAAATCTTTGGTAATGTTATACGTCGGAATCGGGAACGTAAACACGCGGCCCTTGGCGTCGCCCGCGAGCATTACTTCGCAGAACGCGCGGTTTAACATATCCATTTCCGCCTGGAATTCGCCGTAGGTTTTGTCCTGCAATTTGCCACCGATGATGACAGGCTGGTCCTTATAGTAGGACGGAACCGTCAAATCCAGCGTTAAGTTGGTAAACGGCGTTTGGAATCCCACGCGGGTAGGCACGTTTACGTTGAACAAAAATTCCTGCAAGGCTTGTTTTACATCGTTGTAAGAAAGTTTATCGTAATAGATAAACGGTGCGAGCAAGGTGTCAAAGTTGCTGAACGCCTGCGCGCCGGCGCTTTCGCCCTGCAAGGTGTAAAAGAAGTTGACTACTTGGCCCAAAGCGGTGCGCAAGTGCTTGGCGGGTTTGCTTTCGGCCTTGCCGACTACGCCCGTAAAACCGCTTAAAAGCAGGTCCTGCAAGTCCCAGCCGACGCAGTACGCGCCCAACAGGCCCAAATCGTGCAAGTGGAAATCGCCCTCGCTGTGCATCCGGCGGACGTTTTCGGGATAAATTTTGTTGAGCCAATAGACCTTGCTGATTTCGGAGGAAATATAGTTATTTAACCCCTGCAAAGAGTAGCCCATATTGCTGTTTTCGTTTACCTGCCAGTCAATTTTTTGCAAATACTGGTCCACCAAATCCACGTTAAATTTGGAGGAAATTTCACGCATACGGGCGTGCTGGTCGCGGTACAAGATGTAGGCCTTGGCCGTCTTGTGATAGTTAGAGGTCAAAAGTACATCTTCCACGATGTCCTGTACGTTTTCCACGTTGGGTACGGTGTCGGAATAGAGTTGCTGGATAATGTTAATGGCGCGAATCGTTAATTTTTTGGCGGTTTCGGCGTCAAATTCGCCGGTCGCTTCGGCGGCCTTGGTAATGGCACGGGTAATCTTTTTAGAGTCAAAATGTTGCGTCGTACCGTCTCTTTTAACGATACGGGTAATAACTTCGGAGTTTTCCATAATAGTTGTAATCCTAGTAGAATAATTCGCCGCTAAATAAACTAACGACTTTTAAAATTTTGGCAAAAACGGACCAAAAATGCAAATCCCGTCTTAAAACCGATTTTGCCGCAAGCCTAAAAATGTGGCCCTCCGACGGGAAAAACGCTCTTTTGTTGTGTCTTTTGAGCGGGGCCGGGCAGGCTTATTAATAGTAATTATTACTAATAAGCAGGTTGCTTGTCAAAAATAAATCCAATAATTCCTAAAAAATAAGGAAAAACGGCGCGTCTTTTTAGGCGGCTTTTTTAACCTCTTTTTCGGGGCTTGACGAACGCCGGGCAAAAAGTTTTAATAAAGAAAAAGCCGGAAAGGGGGAAATATATGGACTTTTACCAATGGTGTGTACTGGTAGCGGTAGTTGCTTTTGTGGTGTTGGTGATTTTTGCGGTGCGGGCGTTTTGGCAAATTACCCGCACGGCCGAAGCCGTGGAGTATTTGGCGGTTTCCACTGCGGAAAATGTAGATAAAACGAAGAGCGCGTTTGACTTAATTGATAATGTTTCCACGCTCTTGGATTCTACTTTTTACAAGGTAATGAAGGTAGGTATGGATTTAGTGCGCCATTACCGCAGCCGCTAATATCGTTTCCTTTAACAAAAGCCCCGGTCTGCGTGCCGGGGCTTTTCCTTGTGCCTAATTAAGCAGCCAAAACCCGAGGTTTAAATAACACGCAAAAAACAGCCACACGGCATACGGCACCAGCAGCAGGGCGGCCAGTCCATCCTTTTTGCGCGCATCCGCCCACAGCCAAAAGGTTTCCGCCAGCATTACCAGCAGCAGCAACAGGGACAACTGCATATTGTGCCGCCCAAAGAAAAGCGGCGTCCACCAAATATTAAGCACCAGTTGCAGGATAAATAAAACAGCGGTTTTCTTGCGTCCCTGTAAGCCTTTATTAAAAAGAAAGAACGCGCTTATCCCCAAAAATAAATACAGCAGGCTCCATACCGCGCCGAAAACCGCATCCGGCGGCACGAGCGGCGGCTTGGTAAGCCCGTGATACCAAACCAAATTTTGCCGCACGATATACCCGCCGGGTAAGGCGGGTAACTGGCAGACGACCAGCCAAAACAAAAGCGATAAAAAAGTTCTGTAAATGTTTTTCATAGTTTTACCGTAGCATTTTGCGCGTCGCGGCCCAAGGCCGAAAAAGGGTTATAAAAGCGTGTTGTTGGGTTTATAAAAATGGTAAAATAAACTAAACGTATTTTATTTATATATTGAGGACATTATGGACACCAAACTCATTACGGAAATTACCGATTGGCTCAAAACCACCGATTTAGCCGAATTTTGCTACGAAAAAGACGGCGATTGTATTGAAGTAAAAACCCAAGAAGCCCTGCCGGAGCCCGCGCATTTTGAGTGCTCGCTTACGGCGGTATCTTCTCCGGCCATCGGCATTTACCACGCGGCTGAAAAAGGCAAAAACTTGGCGCTCAAAGAAGGCCAAGCCGTAAAAGAAGGCGACGGTTTAGGCGTGGTGGAAACCGTTTCCCAAAAGCATAAAGTAACGGCCCCCGTGTCCGGCAAGTTGCGTGTCGTAACCGCCAAAGACGGCGCTCCCGTGGAATTTGGTTTGCCGCTATTTTTTATTGAGCAGGCCGCCAAATAGGAGCGTAACCAATGTCTGCTAACATTAAAATTACTCCCTTTAAAAAAGTTTTAATTGCTAACCGCGGCGAAATTGCGCTGCGCGTTATCCGCACCTTAAAAGAAATGGGCATTAAGTCCGTGGCTATTTATTCGGAAGCCGACCGCAACAGTCTGCACGTCCGTATGGCCGATGAAGCCGTTTGCATCGGCGCCGCGCCCTCACCTTTAAGTTATTTAAATATGGATGCCATCGTTACCGCCGGGAAAATCACCGGGGCCGATGCCGTTCACCCGGGCTACGGCTTCTTGTCCGAAAATGCGGACTTTGCCAAAGCCGTTACCAAGGCCGGTATGACGTTCATCGGGCCGACCGCGCACTCTATTGAAATGTTGGGTGTTAAATCCACCGCGCGCGAAATTGCCGTACGCGCAGGCGTGCCGATTACGCCCGGTTCCGACGGCATTGTAGGTAAAAACTTCCGCGAAGTGGCCCGCAAAATTGGTTTCCCGATTATGATTAAAGCCACCTTGGGCGGCGGCGGAAAGGGTATGCGCGCGTGCCTAAAAGAAGAAGATTTGGAACTGATGATGGAAACCGCGCAGGGCGAAGCCCGCGCCAACTTTGGCGACGACCGCGTATATTTTGAAAAACTCGTTTTGAACCCGCGCCATATTGAGGTGCAGGTAGCCGCTGATAACTACGGCAACGTAGTGGCGTTTGCGGAGCGCGATTGCAGTATGCAGCGCCGCCACCAGAAACTGGTGGAAGAATCCCCGTCCCCGTTTGTGGACCCGGCAACCCGCCAAAAACTCCAAGAGGCCGCTTGCAAATTGGTGAGAGCCGCCGAATACCGCGGTGTCGGTACGGTTGAGTTTTTGATGGCGCAGAATAAAGAATTTTACTTTATGGAAGTAAACACCCGCTTGCAGGTGGAACACCCGGTAACGGAATCTGTCTGCGGGCAGGACCTCGTTAAAATGCAGTTGCAAATTGCGCAGGGCGAACCGCTCCACATCACGCAAAAGGATGCGGCGGTTATCAAATGCCACGCGATTGAACACCGCATTAACGCCGAAGACAGCGAACACAATTTTACGCCGTGCCCCGGCACCATTACCGAGTGGATTCCTTCGGGCGGATTGGGCGTGCGCGTGGACAGCCATATGTACACGGGCTACACGATTCCCAGTTATTACGACAGTTTGATTGCCAAACTGATTGTTACCGCGCCGGACCGCGAGCACCTGCTTGCGCGTTGCCGCCGCTGCTTGGGCGAATTTTTGATTGAAGGCGTAAAAACCACGATTCCGTTCCACCAAAAAATCGTCAATAACCCGGACTTTATTAAAGGTAATATGGATACGGGCCTTATTGAGCGGATGATGGCGCAGGAGAAGGAAAAAGGTGAAGGCAAAAAATAAAATTTTAGGCCCTCGTGCGCTTAAAAAATTTGTGGAAACCGCCCGTGCGGAAGGCAAAAAAATCGTTTTTACGAACGGTTGCTTTGATATTTTGCACGCCGGGCACGTCAGCGTGTTGGAGTTTTCCCGCTCTAAGGGTGATGTGCTGGTGGTCGGGCTCAACAGCGATGCTTCCGTGCGCCGCTTAAAGGGGCCCACCCGCCCGGTAAACACCCAGGCCGACAGAGCCTTGGTGCTGGGGGGGCTGGAAAGTGTATCCGCCGTCAGCATTTTTGAGGAAGATACGCCGTATAATTTGATTAAAATCGTCCGCCCGGATGTGCTGGTAAAGGGCGGAGACTATAAACCCGAAGAAATCGTCGGGCGTGAATTTGCAAAAAAAGTGGTGCGTTTCCCCTTGCTTAAAGGTCGTTCCACCACCAATATTATTAAAAAGGTAAGTAAATAAACCGCTTTGCGGCTTTTGGGCTGCGGCGCGGTTGTTGCGTCAAGAGGATAAAATATGTCTGATATTTTTGAGAAATGCAAAAACTACAAAGACGCCAAACTGGCTATGCGCTTGGGCATTTACGGCTATTTCCAGCCGATAGAATCCGCGCAAGGGCCGGAGGTGGTGTTGGGCGGCAAAAAATACATTATGGCCGGGTCCAACAACTATTTAGGCTTGGCGGATGACCCCGAAATGAAGAAAGCCGCCGCCGAAGCCGCTTTGAAATACGGCACCGGTTGTGCCGGCTCCCGCTTTTTAAACGGTAACACCAAGGCCGCCGATGCGTTGGAAGAACGCATTGCCAAATTTAAACGCAAAGAAGCCGGGCTTATCTTTTCTACCGGATATCAGATGAACTTGGGCGTAGTGTCGTGCTTGGTTAAAAAGGGTGACTACGCGATTGTGGATAAACTGGATCACGCCAGCATTTTGGACGGTATTAAACTTTCCGACGGCGAAATGGTGCGCTTTAAACACAACGAACCGGGCGACTTGGAACGCGTAATTTCCAAACTCCCCGCCGAAGCCGGCAAACTGATTATTGTGGACGGCGTATTTAGTATGGAGGGGGACATTTGCCCCTTGCCGGAAATCGTCAAAATCGCCAAGAAATACGGCGCCCGTATTATGGTGGACGATGCACACGCGACGGGTATCATCGGCAAAACGGGCCGCGGCACCTGCGAATATTTCGGATTGGAAAACGGCGAAGTAGATTTAGTCGTCGGCACCTGCTCTAAAACCTTTGCCACCGTTGGCGGCTTTGTCGTGGGCGATGCGGATATTATCCATTACATCCGCCACAACGCCCGCAGCCAGATTTTTTCCGCGGCCTTGCCGCCTGCCTGCGTGGCCTCTATCACCAAGGCGTTGGAACTCATTGAAAACGACACGTCCCGCCGCGACAATTTGTTCCGTTTGACGGCCAAACTTAAAAAAGGCTTGGAAGACTTGGGCTACGATTTGGGCACCAGCACCACTCCGATTTTGCCGGTACACGTCGGCAGCAACGAAAACTGCTTTAAAATGTGGCGTGCCCTGCACGAGTTGGGCATCTTCTCCAACCCGGTGGTCAGCCCCGCCGTGCCGCCAGGCCACGCGCTTATGCGCTTGACCCTTATGGCGACCCACACCGACGAACACGTTGCCAAAATCATTGACGCTTTTGCCAAAGCGGGCCGTGCGGTAGGTGTGATTAAATAGTTTATTTGTAGGATGACCCCGGTCTTTGCGGCCGGGGTTTCTTTTTTAGAGGGGAAAATATGAGTGTGGAAATACGTCAAATAACGGATAAGGAGTTGGACTCTTTTGTTAATTTTCCATTTGAATTATATAAAAACGACCCGTATTGGGTGGGCGAATTAAAAGCCGATACCAAAAAATTACTGCGCTTGGATAATGTTTTTTGGGTGAAGAACGAACGTGCCCTGTTTCTGGCGTATCAGGACGGCAAAACCGTTGGGCGCATTGCCGCCATTTTAAATAAAGAGCACAACGAATACCACCACGAAAATATCGGTTTCTTTGGCTTTTTTGATACAGTAAAGGACGAAGGTGTTTCGGCGGCGCTTTTTCAGGCGGCTGAAAACTGGCTCCGCGCCAAGGGCGTAACGGCCGTGCGCGGCCCGGCCAACCCGGACAGCAACCACATCTACGGCCTCTTGGCGGACGGTTTTGACAGTATGCCCGCTATTATGATGCCGTATAATTATCCGTATTATATGGATTTGATTGAAAAGGCCGGGTATGGGAAAATCAAGGACTTGCTCGCCTTTGAGCGCAGTAAGGACGACAAATTTTCCGAACGCTTTTTAAAGGTCTGCGCGCGCTGTTCGCGCGGGCACGGCATTACGCTTAGGCGGCTGAACCTCAAAAATTTGGACGCGGAGGCCGAAATCATCCGCGAAATTTACAACAAGGCTTGGGCGGAAAACTGGGGCTTTGTGCCGATGAGCAAGCAGGAAATGGCGGATGTGGTGAACGAGTTAAAATTAATCGTTCGCCCCGAAGGAACCTGCGTGCTGGAAGTGGAAGGCGTGCCCGCCGGGTTTTACATTGCCATCCCGAATATGAACCACGCGCTTAAAGAATTAAAGGGGTCGCTTGCTAATCCATTGCGCATAGTGAAAGCGCTGTTGGCTTGGCGTAAAATTAAGGATGCGCGCCTGATTATGTTGGGCGTGGCGCCTGAATTTAGAAAGCGCGGTATTGACCTTATTTTGATTAAGCACATTATTGACCACGGCGTAGCCGTTTGGAACGAGGCGGAACTTTCGTGGGTGCTGGAAGATAATGAGGGCATTATCCGCGGTATTATG
Organism: Candidatus Avelusimicrobium stercoris; assembly: GCF_002437085.1. NCBI lineage: Bacteria > Pseudomonadati > Elusimicrobiota > Elusimicrobia > Elusimicrobiales > Elusimicrobiaceae > Candidatus Avelusimicrobium > Candidatus Avelusimicrobium stercoris. The sequence continues at coordinate 25,619 of NZ_DJOA01000015.1, forward strand.
GAGTGCGGCTGCCACACCAGCAAACGGTACAGACTGTACCAAAAGAGCCTGTAAAGACTTATTTTTGCACTCCCAAACCAATAAAAAGGGTTTCGTCCCCTCCCACGGAAAACGAAACCCTTTTAGTGTGTTGCCCGGGGTAGCGGGTCCCCTCCCGCTTCCGGACGGATGAAATTTGTTTTAAGTGGACGCCCCGCCGGGTACTCCGGCTGGGGCGTCTTCCTTTAAAGCGCTCCGTGTTTACCCCACTTTACGCTTTCCCCCAGTTTCCGGCCCCTTGCTTATCCTTTATCCCCCGGGCCGTTCTCTATATTTAAAGGATAGCGCATAAAACGCCAAAATAAAAGCCCAAAAAAGGATTAGTTTTTTAGGGCAAAAAAATCCCCGCCGGGTAAGGGCGGGGGAAAAGATTATTTGCCTTCGGTAACGCGCTTCCACGCGGCTAAAAAGTCCGGCGGAACGGGCGCCTCAAACTTTAATTTTTTGCCCGTCAGCGGGTGTTTAAACTCAATTCTCCGCGCGTGCAGCATTAAACGGTCTGCCGTGGCGCCGCGGTAGAGCCAGTCCCCCAGCACCGGGTAACCCAGCCAACTTAAATGTACGCGCAACTGGTTCGTGCGGCCTGTGCGCGGGTAAAGTTCAATATAGGTAAATCCGTTTTTGCGTTCCAGCACCTTATAATCGGTTACGGCTTCGCGTCCTACGTCGGAAGCCTTGATTTTGCCCCCGGCCACGCGTCCTATCGGCACGTCAATCGTGCCCTCGTCATCCGGTACTTCGCCGCAGGCAATGGAGTGATAGGTTTTGTGCACCTCGCGGTTGGAAAACAGCGCCACCATTTCGGCCTGAAATTCCTGCGTTTTGGCAACCACCATTACGCCGCTGGTTTCGCGGTCCAAACGGTGTACAAGCCCTGCGCGCGGAATAGACGTATCAAAGCCTTTGGGCGGATTTGCCAAAATGACGGATACTAAGGTTTCCTCTGTGGAAAACACGGCTTCGGGGTGTTCCTCCCATACGGGGCTTTGGGGGTGAACAAGCATACCCGCGGGCTTAATCACTACAAAAAAATCCTTACCGTCGTGGATGATTAAATCGGATAGTTTCGTTTTGGCTTTGGGGGCGGGCATTTCAAACTCCACCACCTCGCCGGGAGTAAGCGGCCAAGAGGGTTTTACCTTCTTGCCGTTGACGGTAATTTTTCCGTCTTTAATCATTTTTTGCACAATCGCGCGCGAAAAGTCGGCCAGTTCGTCGGCGGCAAAAATGTCTAAACGGCGCGAATATCCTTCAAAAACGATTTTTTTATTTTCCTGCATAAGTAGCATCCTTTTTTAAGCGGGTCCAAAGCCAGTACGAGACCGCCGCGGCCACTAAGGCAATCCATTGGGAGGGGGATAACCCCAACCAATAGGCGCCGCGGTAATCCCCGCGGAAAAACTCAATCACAAAGCGCATTACGCTGTAACACGTTACATATTGCACTAATATTTTTCCGTCTTTATGCGGGGGTTTGGACGCATAATGTAATAATACGAATAAAATCAGGTTCCCGGCGGCTTCGTACAGTTGCGTAGGGTGAAGCGGCACATTTAAAAGTTCCGGGGCTACCAAAGAGTGCGGGTCGGTAAACCGTACTCCCCACGGCATTGTGGTCGGCCGACCGAAGCAGCACCCCGCCAAAAAGCATCCAATGCGCCCCAAGGCGTGCCCCAGCGGCAGGCCGACGATTAAAAAGTCGCTCGTTTTTAAAAGGGGCAGGCCCTTTTTCTTCATGTAATAAATAAGCGCACCGACGGAAACAATCATCCCGCCGAAGAAGACAAACCCGTAGCGGAAATCGCGCACGATGTTGGTCAGTTTTTCGGCTAAGGTTGCTCCCAACTGCGGCCAGGAAACAATAATATAGAGCAGTTTGCTCCCAGCCAGCGCGCCGATAAAGGCGATAAAAAGCAGGTTCCAAAAGGTGTCTTTATCCAAGCCGATTTTTTTAAGGCGCGGCACTAAATAAAGCGCGGCGGCCGCGTAGCCGAGCGCGGTCATTAGCCCGTAACTGGCCAGTTCAAAGGAGCCTATTTTAAAAAGTATCGGGTGCATTACAGGCGCTCCTCGTCGCGGATGGCGTTGCGCATAAACGGATTTTTTACCCGTTCATAGCCGATGGTGGAACTGCATTTTCCGCCGTAGGCGTGGCCCGAAAAAATTTGCGTATCTTCGGGCAGTTTGGAAAGTTTTACTAAACTTTGGCGCATTTGGCGCGGATTAGAGGACGGCAAATCCACCCGTCCGCACGCCCCTGGAAAGAGGGTGTCGCCCGTAAAGAGTGCGTTGCCAATGTGCAAACACACACCGCCCGCCGTATGGCCGGGAGTGGGGATAATGTGCACGGCAAAGGGTCCTATTTGCAGGTGCTGTTCCCCCTGATAAGCGTGTACAAATTGCGGGTCCAAGCCCGAAAGGGCGAGGTCGTTTTCCTCCAAAAAGGCTTGTAAATGGTGCTTTTGCAAGAGGTCTTGGGAAAATTTAACGTGGTCAAAGTGCCCGTGCGTAAAGAATACGGCCAGCAAGTTTAACTTTTTTTCTTCCAGGGTATGTTCCAAATAGTTCATATCCCAAGCCGGGTCAATCAAAATGGCGTCTTGCCCTTCACTTAGTAAATAAGTACAGTTGCCCATCGGGCCTAAATTGATAACATCAATATTCATAAGTTATTTATCGGGTTGAAACCTAAATTCCACTTCGTCCGCCCCTATCATATTGTATTGGGTGCGGGCGATTTTTTCCAAATAAGCGGCGTCCTCTTTTTCCAGCAGAGCCATTGTGGCGGTCAACTGTTCGTGTTCTTTATCCAGTTGCACGCTTTGGCGCGTTAATTTGCGCAGTTCCAGTTTGTTATGCACCAAACTGACAATACTACTGCCTAAAAAGAAGATAACCACTACTACCAGGGCGGTCCCCAGTAGTAGCGGTTTTTTGTTTTGGATAATAAAATCCGTTATGGCTTGAGTGTTCATTTGCGGCTAAATACGGAGTCCTGCGCGTACTCGGCTTTGTCGCCCAGTTCGGCTTCAATTTGGAGCAGACGGTTGTATTTTGCCGTCCGTTCGGAACGCGCGGGCGCGCCCGTTTTAATGGCGCCTGCGTTGGTGGCTACGGCCAAATCGGCGATAAACGTATCCTCGGTTTCGCCGGAGCGGTGCGATACAATGCGCGAATAGCCGTGCTTCTTGGCCAGTTCCATTACGTCTATGGTTTCGGACACGGTGCCGATTTGGTTGACCTTGATTAAAATGGAGTTGGCGGCCTTTTCGGCAATGCCCTTTTCCAAGCGTTTTAAGTTGGTAACAAACAAATCGTCGCCCACCAGGTTGATTTTTTTACCCAGTTTTTCGGTGATGTGTTTCCACCCGGTCCAGTCGTCCTCCTGCAAGGGGTCCTCAATAGACACAAGGGGATATTTTTGGCACCAATCGGTGTAAATATCGGTCATTTCCTGCGCGGAGTGCATTTTGCCCTCAAAGCGGTAGGAACCCTCGTGATAGAACTCGCTGGCGGCACAGTCCATAGCCAACGAAATTTCCGCGTGCCCCGCTTGTTTAGCGGCGGCTAAAATGGTTTTGAGCACATCCTCGTGTCTGGTGATTTTCGGCGCAAAACCGCCCTCATCCCCTACGGCAATCACCATACCCTCTTTTTTAAGCAAATCCTTTAAGGCGTGATACGTTTCGCTCGCTTCGCGCAAGGCTTCGGCGAAAGTTTTGGGCGCGGTGGGCACAATCATAAATTCCTGTACGTCCAGGCCCGAATCCGCGTGTTTCCCGCCGTTAATAATGTTAAGCATTGGCGCGGGCAAAATGTAGCGGCTGTTATCCAAATTATAGACATTGCGGATATGCTGATAGAGTGGTACTTTGGCGCTGTGGCACCCCGCCCGCAAGACGGCCATAGATACGGCCAGCATTGCGTTGGCTCCTAAATTGGTTTTGTTTTCCGTGCCGTCCAGCGCGAGCATACTTTCGTCTACCAGGCGGATATCAAACGGATTCATCCCGGCTAATTGCTGGGATATGCGTTCCACATTGGCTACGGCTTTTAAGACGCCTTTGCCATTGTAGCGCTCCCCGCCGTCGCGCAGTTCAAGCGCTTCGTGTGAGCCCGTAGAAGCCCCGCTGGGCACGGCCGCGGTGCCAGTGTTGCCATCATCCAATAGAACATCGGCGGCTACCGTTGGGTATCCTCGCGAGTCCAAAATTTCTCTTGCCGTAATTTTTTTAATGCGAACCATATAACCCCCTTCCGTCAATGTGCCGGATTAGACAATGCTGTCTATGATTTTTTTGCCTTCTTTAATCAGTATTTCCGGCAATTTCGCATCTTGCGCTTCGGCGTACATACGGATTAACCGCTCGGTGCTGGACGGGCGAATCGCCAGCCAACTACCGCCCTTTAAGATAAACTTAAACCCGTCGGTGTTGTCAATGCGCCACACGGAGGTTTTGTTAATGGAAAGCGGCGGCTTGATATCCAAGCGTTCCATAATGCGGTTAATTTCGGTTTCCGCCTTGGGAATACTGACTTTTTGGTCAAACAACTGTTTGTATTTTTTATAAAATTCTTTTTTCAGTTGTTTTAAGGTCTTGCCTTCGGTGGCCAACATATCCACCACCAGCAGGCAGGCCAACAGGCCGTCTTTGTCCGGGATGTGGTGGGCAATCGCAATACCGCCCGACTCCTCCATACCCATAATGTACTGGCCGGTAATCATTAACTCGGTAATGTATTTAAAGCCTACCGGGGTTTCGCGCAGCATTAAGCCGTTTACCTTGGCTACCTGGTCAATCAGGTTGGAGGTAATTACGCTTCTGCACACGCGGCCTTTGAGGTTTTTGTTGTGAACCAAGTGTTCCAGTAACAGCGGGGCTATTTCGTTGGGGGACACCCAGTTGCCTTCGGCGTCAATAATGCCGAATTTGTCGCAATCCGGGTTGCAAGCGATGCCCAAATGCATTTTTTTGCTTACGACTAATTTTTTAAGGTCCGTCAAACTTACGGGGCCGGCGTTAGGCGTATGTCCGCCAAAGAGGACGTCTTCCCCTTCGTGGATGCCTTCCACCGTTACGCCGTGCTTTTCTAAAAAGTCGCGGAAGTAATATTTGGACGTACCGAAAAGCGGGTCAATGGCTACTTTTAATTTCGCCTTTTTAAGCGCCTTTACGTCAATCATTTTTTCCAAGCGGGCCATATAGCCTTTGCGGAAATCCTTGCTAATGGTTGCCGCGGCGTTCAATACGCCAAACTCGGTAGAGGACGCTTTTAAAATCTGTGCGTTGGGTGAAGGGATACGCTTTTCAATATCTTGTACGATTTCGTTGTTGGCAATACCGCCGTAGTACGAAATCCATTTTACGCCGTTTACATAGTATTCGGCCTCGCTGCCCGTAATTACGATGGCACCGACGGCGCACTCATTGAGCACCGCCCACTCGGCCACCGGGGTAGGCAGGGGCAGTTCGGCCACCTTTACGGTAATGCCGCTCTGCACAAGGGCGTTGGCCGCCACATAGGCAAATTGTTTAGAAAGAAAACGGGTATCATACCCCACTAGTACGAGGGGCTTTTTGGGTTTTTTGCCTTGTTCTTCACAGTGCTTGCGGTATCCAGTACCTTCAAATCCATAGAAAGGATGTTCCAAAATATGTTCGGAAATCCCGTAAGTCAAACGCTGTACGGACTGGGCGGTCAACCCGTCTGCGGTAACGGCCCGGAAGCCGGCTGTGCTAAATTTAATATCTTCACTCATCGTGCTGGTATTATACTAAAAAATAGGCATTTTTTCATCTTTCTGCGGCTTTGTATATTGGATAGCGGAAAATGTTAAAATATATATACCCCATAATAAGGAAAGAAAAATGAATTTTGAATACGTCAAACAATACATAAAAGATGCGGGTTTGCCGAACTTCCGCATCTCGCAGGTAAAGGATGCTATTTTTAAACGCGGGATTTCGTCCTGGGACGAAGCCACCAGCCTGCCCGCCGATTTGCGCGAAAAATTGAAACAAGACCGCCCGTTGCTCAGTTTTAAGGTGGCCAAAATCGTCTGCTCGGATCGGGACAAAGTGGCCAAGGCGCTCTTAACGCTCAAAGACGGCTACCAGATTGAAACCGTATTGTTAAAACCGCAGGATACTTGGAGCGTGTGTGTATCCAGCCAAGTGGGGTGCCCGCTGCGCTGTTCCTTTTGCTCCACGGGCAAAATGGGCTTCAAGCGCGATTTAACGCAAGAGGAAATCACCGACCAGGTGCTAATGTGGTATCAGTATGTGCATAAAGAAAAACTGGGCGAACGTATTTCCAGCGTGGTTTTTATGGGGATGGGGGAACCGTTACTGAACTATTTAAATGTGGTAAAGGCAGCGCAGGAACTTTCCAACCCGGACTATTTAAATATTGGCGCGCGCCATATTTCCATTTCCACATCAGGCATTGCCGATAAACTGCACAAACTGGCGGTAGATTTGCCGCAGGCCAATTTGGCTATTTCCCTGCACAACGCCGACAACGCCGAGCGCAGCAAAATTATGCCCGTAAACCGCAAGTTTGATTTGGATGATATCAAAAAAGCGTTGGAAGAATATATCGCTATGACGGGCCGCCAAGTGTTTTTGGAATATTCCGTCATTGAAAACGTAAACAGCCGCCCGGAGCACATCCGCAAACTGGCGGATTGGATTTACAGCATTAAAGATAACTATTTACTGCACGTCAATTTGATTGCGTGCAACCTGGGCCGCGGCGAAAAGACCGAAGACCGCATAGTAAAGGACTTTGCCGCCGGCTTAAAAGCAATGGGTATAGGCGTAACTATCCGCAAAAGTATGGGTAACGATATTTTAGCCGCGTGCGGACAGTTGGCCTCCCAGAAAAAGGAGGGCAAATGAAAAAATTAGGGTTACTGGTAGCCGGGCTCTTGTTGGCTGGGTGTGCCACCTTGGAAATGAACAACTTGGACTGGATTCCGATAGGGCCGGATTTTCCGCCCACCAAGGCCAAAAATGTGGAAATTATCGGCAGTAAGAGCGAAATTACCCGCCCGTATGGCAACTTGGGGCTTTTGCGCATTAAAAACTTACAGCCCACCCGCGACAATTTAAAAATGGGGGTGGAAAAGGGCCGCAAGTTTGTAGCGTCCAAGGGGGCCGATGCAATGCTTATCGGCCAGTATAACAGTGCGGAGGACGGTGCGTCCAATCCGCGCGTAACGCTGATTATCTATGCAATCAAATACGTGGATAATTTGAGCGAAGAAGACGAAAAAGCGATTGACGATTTTAAAGTATTGGGGATATTAAATGAGCGTTCTGATAGCTAAAACCGCAGGGGAATGTGAACAATGGGCAGATGTAGCCGTTATTGTGGATGTATTGCGTACATCCACCACGCTGTGCGAGTTGTTGGCGCGTGGCAAAAAGACCGTTTTGGGCTTTGATAAGGCGGAAGATGTAGCCGCTTTTACAAGCCGCCACGCGGATTTTGAGGTATATAGCGAGCAGGATATTGCGCTGTCCCACGAGGACGATTCGCCTTATGCGGCTTCGCGCGCTTCGGGCCGTACGCCCGCCTTGGTGCTCAGCAACGAGGGAATGAAGGCGCTGTTTGCCGCCAAGAACGCCAGCACCGTGCTGGTAGGCGGCTTCTGCAACTTTTACACGCTGGCTGATGTCCTTGCCAATATGGATAAGGATGTTTTGCTGGTGCCCGCTTCGCTGTATGGTACGGCGGATTCGGTAGAAGACGGTTTTTGTGTAGCCGCGCTGAAAGACTGCGTGCAAGGTATTGGGAACCCCGAGGATGCCATTGTGGAATTTAATAACACAATGCGCTGTGTGGAATTTTTGAAACAGGGGCCTAAAACCGCCGAAAAGGACGCCAAAATCGCGTTTAAAGTGGATGATTTAAAGGTGGTCCCACAGGTGTCGTTCTCCAACCAGGGCTATGCGGTTTGCTACCCGTACGGTACGCAGGCGCCCGCGGCTTGGCTGGTTACCAAACAAGCCGAACAGCAACCCGCCGCGGCCCCGGTTCAAACGCCTGTCGCTCCGTCGCAGGAGGAACCCGTCGCCAAGACATCGGATAGCACCAAGAGCGGCCTGAAAAATTTTTTTAGTGGAATTTTAAACACTGTGAAAGAGGAAAAAGAGGAATTGGAACAAGAACTTGCTAACAGTTTTGGCGAGACCAAAACTGAAAATGCGCCTGCTCCGGCGGAGGACTTATTAGACGCCGCTTTGAAGCAGGCCCCGGCTCAACCTGCCGCTAAGGCTGTCGCGGGTGTTCAGGTGTCTGCGCCGCAACAGGCGGTACCGTCTGCCGAAGTTACCTTTTCGGGCAAAACGGCGGCGTTTGGCGGTAAAACCAAAAAGAAAGCCATTGTGCTTTTTTCGGGCGGGTTGGATTCCACCACATGTTTGTATTGGGCCTTGGCGCACGGTTACGAGTGTGAAGCGCTCACCGTTTCTTACGGGCAGCGCCACGACCGCGAGGTGTTGGCCGCACAAATGATTGCACGCAACTTGGGGGTTAAGCACCATTTGATTACGCTCAATTTGCCGTGGCTGTCCTGCTGTTCCTTGGTGGATAAGAACCAGGCCCTGCCGGATGTGGCGTTAGAGGATATTCCGAAAGAGGGGATTCCTTCTACCTATGTGCCGGGGCGGAACCTGATGTTCCTCTCTATTGCGGGCTCCTTGTTGGACGCAATTCACGCCGATGCGATTATCGCAGGCCCCAACGCGATTGACTTTTCGGGCTACCCCGATTGCACCCCCGCGTTCTTTAAAGCGGCTGCGGATGCGCTAAACCGCGGAACCAAAATGGGCGTAACGGAAGGGATTGAAGTATTGGCGCCGCTGATGCGGATGTCCAAAACCGATATCGTGCGCTTGGCCGCTAAGTTGAAGGTGCCGTTTGAACTCACTTGGAGTTGCTACGCGGGCGGAAAAAAGCCGTGCGGTCATTGTGATTCGTGCAAACTGCGCGCCAAAGGCTTTGCCGAAGCGGGCGTACACGACACGTCCTTGGATTAACGAGGCCTATATGAAGAGACTTCTTTTTGTTTTATTATCTGTGTGTTTTGTGGGGGGAGTAACGGCGGCGGAACTAAAAGATACCGATGCTGGAACCCCGGCGGAGTGCAGTTTGCCTGCGGAGTCGGCCCCGGCCGTTAAAAAGACGGACGAAAAGCCCGTCCCGGCGGAGCAAAAACAAACTCCCGCCGAACAGAAAAAAGCCTTTAAGGCGCGTCAAAAACGCATTAAAAAGTTGGTTAAGCAGTACAAAAAAGCCAAAGAGGCCGACAAGCCCGCTATCAAGGCCAAACTGGCGGAAGAGGTTTCCGCCGGCGTGGAGGCGGGGCTTGCGTATGTAAAGGACCGCCTTGCCGCCGAACGCGCAAATTTAGATAACTGGGAAAACAAGGTAAAAGTCGACGAGGCCAACTTGGAGCAGGTAAAGGCCCAGCGCGTGGAGGACTTATTGTCCGGCGTGGCTGAAAAGAAGCATAAGGAAGCCAAAAAGGCTTGGAAGAAACAACTAAAAGAAGCCAAAGAAAAATTACAATAAGTCAAAAATAATCCACAAGTATCTTACAATACCCCTGGCCCAACTCCCGGGGGCTTTGTTTTTTAATAATGCCCCGTGCCATTTTTTTTGGCTACTCTAAACTGGCGCGGTGGTGCCCCGTCGTATTTTTGTATTAAATTAAAGGTCATTCTGAAATTGTTTCAGGATCTACCTTTTGGGTTTTTTTGTCGTTGCTTTTTCGTCGTTCTCTGTAAAGGGGTTGTTTCGTT
>NZ_DJOA01000015.1:35651-55070 GCF_002437085.1 Candidatus Avelusimicrobium stercoris
GGAGAAAAAATGAAAGGATTTAGTGATGTTTTATTGTCATTGTTGTCATTCCAGGGCCCGCATACAAGCGGGAACCTGGAATCCAGAAATAAAATAAGGAGTTTTTCTAATAAACAGACTGGATCCCAGGTTCACGCCTGGGATGACAACTACAACAACAGATCCCGGATAAAGACCTTCCGGGATGACGACAAAAGATGTATTTTTTATTGTTGCCGTTTCGTTGGCTTGCGACATTACAAAAACAATGCGGCTTCTCTAATCAAAAGAGAGCGGAAAATCGGCGGCCCGCTAGGGTGCCGCCTGCAAGGCACGGCAACGTCAGGTTTTACCCTTATTGAATTGTTGGTAGTTGTTCTCATTATTGGTGTTTTGTCGGCTGTTGCGTTGCCACAATACAACAAAGCCGTAGAAAAAAGCCGCGCCACTGAGGCCTTAACTATGATTCGGGCGGCTATTCAGGCCGAAGAAGCCTATTACTTGGCAAATGGCGAATATACCGACGATATGGAGGCCTTGGATATCTCTATTCCAAGTACCGATAATTTTTATTTAGAATCCTTGGCCGATGGGGATGAGGACGATTCCCGAATACAAATTTATAACGAAAGAACAGGTATGCGTTCTTGGTGGATATATTATTATAAAAATAAGACTTTAAATTGTCAGGTGGAAAAAGAGGAGCCCAGCGGTTCTTTGGCAAGAAGTGTTTGTAAATCTTTTTCCAGTAAAGAAGTAACTTGTTTGGAGCCTGAATACGATTGTTATGTGATGAACTGACATAAAAAGCCCCGCGGATTGCGGGGCTTTTTCATAAGCAAATTTCTATTTAAATTTTTTATTCAAATATGCCGGAACTTTCCAGCGCGTTGAGGGCTTTGGTAATGTCGTTCACCACCACAATCCAGCGGCTGTTGGGGCCCGCTCCGGCGGTACCATAAATAGTAGTGATATTAATGCCGTGGCCGGAGAGTACCGCGCCGATGTCCCGCAAGAGTCCTACGCGGTTGACGGTGTCTATGCAGATAGCGTCCGTCTTTACGCTGGTAAAACCCGCCTTCGTCAGCGCGTGGCTGATTTCCTGGTCGTATTTCACCACTAGGCGGACGACGGCCGCATCGTAGCGGACGTCCTGCGAAATAGCGATTACGTCCACATTTTCGCGCACGAATAATTCGGCAAAATTTTTGAGCGCACCCGGTTCATTTATCAGGAAGACGCTGTACTGTTTCACTACGTTGATAGACATAAAAACCCCTTATAAATAAAACCCTATTTAAAATTATAGCACACCCCCGCTGCTGATACAACAAAAAAGGACCGCTTTTTGGCGGTCCTTTTCAAAAGTGTTTAACTCTTATTTTTCAGTCTCTTTAATAATTTTGAGCATTTGCGCGTGAATTTTGCCGTTAGAGGCCAAAATCGTGTGCCCAAAGTCTTTTATTTTTTTGTATTTCTTGCCGGAATAATCCGTAACCTTTCCGCCTGCTTCTTGCAGGATAAGCACGCCCGCGCTGACGTCCCACGGGTTCAAATTGTCTTCCCAATAGCCGTCCAAACGCCCGGCGGCCAGCCAGCACAAGTCCAGCGCGGCGGAGCCCAAGCGGCGTACATCGTGGCAGGAGTTTAAAAAGCGTCCAAAGCGGTTTAGCAACATCGGCAGCCGCGTAAAGCGGTCATACGGGAACCCTGTAACCAATAAGGATTGTTCCAATTTAGCCGTTTTGGAAACGTGTATTCTTTTGCCGTTTAGCGTGGCACCCTTGCCCTTTTGGGCCAAAAAGGTTTCGCCCGTGGCCGGGTTTACTACGCCGCCCAAAACGGGTTCATTTTTGTAGAAAAGCGCAACAGATACGCTGCATTGCGGAAAAGTATGTGCAAAATTGGTGGTGCCGTCAATCGGGTCAATCACCCAAGTGTAATCCGCCCCTGTGCTTTTTACACCGTTTTCCTCGGCTAAATAGTCGTGCTCGGGGAAATTCTTTTTAATCAGGGCCAAAACGGCCTTTTGGCTGGCAACATCGGCCTTGGTAACCAAGTTGGCCTTGCCCTTTAATTCGTAGCCCACCTTGCCAAAATTCTTGCGTACAATCTTGGCCGCGGCTTGTAAGCACTCTTGGAGTACGGCAAATTCTTTCTTCATTTTTTCAGGTCCAGTACGTCGGCTTCCTTTAATTTGTTTTCAAGGATGAGCATTGCTTTGCAGTCGTCCTCGTTATACATCAATACTTTATTGAGCAAATCTTGGTTGCCGGTTTTCAGCCAGTTAGTAAAATAGACCATACTGTCCATTGCACCGCAGTCATCCTGCCGCCAGTTAAAGCCAAAGGCGGGCGCAGCCGCTTTGAGCGAAAAACTGGGCGCGGGTAAGTAGAACTGCTTGTTGACGGAAACCTTTAAGTCGTAGCAAATGGAACAGAGCGCCTTTAATTTGGCTTCGTCCTTCGGGTTTTTTCCGGCCAGATTCTTCATCTTTTTTACTTCGTATTCCGTCCAATGGTAGAGGGCTGTGTCGGAAAAATCCTTGATATAATCGTAGAACTGTTCAAAGATTTTAATTTCTTCTTCCGGCGTTTTGGCCACAAAACTGACGTATTTGTCTTCCTCTTTGTCCCAAATGCCGATTAAATAGACGAAGGAAACATTGTCCTTGGTGAAGGTTTCCGTGGCTTCAAAATCAAAATACAAATTGTATTTTTTTACGGGCGGCGGAAAATGCCCCGCTTCGCGCAGTACGGGTTTGTTGTACAGATACGCCAAGGAATTGTAATAGGAATCCGTGGCGTGCGGCTCCTCCAAAATACCCCGTAATTTTTCCAACCCGGCGTGCGCCACATCGTCAGTAGTGAACATCCCATTTATTTTAAGGCATTGGCGCATTTCGGTATTTAGGCCGGGAAGCATTAATAAATCCTTGCTTTGGGCTACTACCTTGTTGGCGTAAACGCGCCACGGCGCGCTGGCAGCCTTAGGCGGCTTGTGTGCTTCCGGGCGGGCCTTGCCGTCGCGGATACTGCGCCAATAGGCCAGTTCCCGCGCCAAGCGGTCGCAATGGTCGGCGTAGCAGACGTCAACCGTGCGGTCGCGCAGAAATACGCGCGTATTGGCGGGTGTATATTTTTGTGCACAGCCCAGCATACGGTTGAGCAAACACACCTGTAAGGCGTAATGTTCCTTTAAATCGTGCGCCCGCTTAAATTGAAAAATGTGATAATGATAGTTGCCCCACGCGCTGGGCGCGTCGTTGGAGCGGACGAGTAAATTCACGCTGCCATAGGTGCTTTCGGGCAGGTTCCACAGCAGGGCATTGGCGATGGCGCTTTCGCCCTTTGCCATCGCGGCCAAGGTATTTTTAAAGCGTTCGCTTTCCGTTTCGCCCGTGATAAACACCACGCCCGGGAATTCCTGCTTAATCCAATGGTCGCGGACGGTGCGGTCCGTGCGGATTTTTAAATTTTCGTAGCGGTTTGTTTCCGGGACGGCTTCTTCTTTGGGGGCGTGAAAAAAGCACCAAATGCTAAAAGGGTCTTCCAGCAAGGAAAACATCTTGGAAGCATTAAAATCCTGTTTCCCGGGCACGCGGCCTGCGGAAAGGGTGTTAAAAAGGGTTTGCAACTCGTTCTCTGTCATTATATATGTATTCTATCTTTTTTAGAGGGGGAATAAAACCGCTTTTTGGCAACTTGCCAGCGGGGGGGCTTATTTGCTACCATAAAAACCTAGAATTATGGCTTTAAAAGAACAAACAAAAATGAACCTGGGCAGCCTGATTTCGGCGCAAAATGTGCTGGTGGCGCCCGAAGGGTTAAATAAAGAGGGCTTAATTGAAACCTTGGTGCGTATGGCCTGCCGGAAGAATCCGCGCCTGAACCCGCCTGAGGTAACTGCCCAAGTGTTGGAGCGCGAAAAAGGTATCAGCACCACCCTGGATACGGGCTTGGCTATTCCGCACGCCCGCGTGGAGGAACTGGACGATTTTTCCGCCGCTCTTGCCGTGTTGCCCGCCCCGGTGTTGGATGAACACCATAATAATTTGCCTATCCGCGTGATGTTTTTGTTTTTATCGCCCGCCAAGCCGGCTTTCTTTCAAAAGCACTTGCAGGTATTGGCCGCTTTGGCTGAAACCTTCCGCCCTGATTTTATCCAAGAACTCCTTACCTTAAAAGACCCGCAGGCCGTGGCCGAACGCCTATCCCGCTGACGGGGCTTCCGACCGCGCCCAATTATGCTAGAATAAATTTATGGCAATATTGCGTGTAACAAAATACGGCGAGGACATCCTGCGCCAAAAATTGAAACCTGTTGATTTTAAAGCGTTGCAGCCGCAACTGCCCCAACTGCTAAAAGATATGGAGGAGACTTGTTTGGCGGTTAAGGGCGTTGGCTTGGCGGCCAACCAAATTGGGCTGGATTACCGTTTGGCGGTAATTTTAATCCCCGAAAGTGATAAAGAAAACGCCCCTTTAAAAAGATATGTAATTATTAACCCCGAAATTCTTTCTATGCGGGGGGAAAAGTTGGAGGAAGAGGGGTGCCTTTCTCTGCCTGGTTTGTGGGCGGAGGTAAAGCGGGCGACGGACGTAACTTTAAAATACACCGACGAAAACGGGGTAGAACAAGTCAAGCGCGCCCGCGGTCTGCTGGCCAAGGCGTTCCAACACGAAGTGGACCACTTGGACGGCAAATTGTTTATTGATTTGGTGGACCCGGTATTAAAGCCGGAACTTAAAAAAGCAATTAAAAAATTGCGCAAAAACTGGAACTAAAAAATTGCTTTCAAATTACAGTCCTGCGGACAAGTTTATCTTTTCCGCAGGACTTGTGGTCATAAAACCATTTTTTACTTGGTGCCGGACAAGTTGTTTTAAGTGTATTACTTTGCCTTGCCTTGGTTGGCAACGGCGGCCATTTTCTTTTTGATTTCTTCCGCGTCGCCTAAGAAATAATCCTTTTGCAGTTTTAAGTCATCCGAAAACTCAAACACATACGGCACGCCCGTCGGCAAATTGAGGCCGATAATGTCCGTGTCCGAAATGTTTTTAAGGTGTTTTACAATTCCGCGCAAACTGTTTCCGTGCGCCGCTACAATAATTTCGTTAGCCGTTTTTAAATGCGGGAAAATCACCTCGTTCCAATACGGCAAAATGCGGTTTACCGTGTCGCACAGGGCTTCGGTCAGCGGCAAATCCTTGGGGTTTACGCCCGCATAGCGTTTGTCATTTTGCGGGGCGCGCGGGTCGTCCAAGGTTAAAGCGGGCGGGCGCACATCATAACTGCGCCGCCACAGTTTTACCTGTTCGTCGCCGTATTTTTTGGCGGTTTCGGCTTTGTTTAAGCCCTGCAAAGCGCCGTAGTGCTTTTCGTTTAAGCGCCACGTTTTTTCCACGGGCAGCCAATCTTGGTTGAGCACGTCCAG
The DNA here is from genome assembly GCF_002437085.1 of Candidatus Avelusimicrobium stercoris. Lineage (NCBI taxonomy): Bacteria > Pseudomonadati > Elusimicrobiota > Elusimicrobia > Elusimicrobiales > Elusimicrobiaceae > Candidatus Avelusimicrobium > Candidatus Avelusimicrobium stercoris. The sequence goes on from NZ_DJOA01000015.1 coordinate 41,068, forward strand.
CACGCAGTTTAAAGTTTTTACCGCGCGTTTTAAATAAGAGGTATAAGCCGCATCAAAATAAAATCCGGCGTCCTTTAATAATTTTCCGGCGTTTAACGCCTCTTCCACCCCTTGGGGCGTTAAGTCCACATCCGTCCAACCCGTAAAGCGGTTTTCCAAATTCCACTGGCTCTGCCCGTGGCGTAAAAGTACAAGTCTTTTCATACAAACCTCCTGTTTGTCTATATATTAGTTCTTTTTGCGGCAAGCGTAAAGCGGCTTTATGGGTTACTTTGGTATAATGTTTGCAGGGGAATTTAAGTATTTATGCAACCGATTTGTATTATGAAGTTTGGCGGCAACACATTAGCCAACAAACAAAAACTTTTAATGGCGGCGGACTTGATTAAAGCCCGCTACTCGGCCGGGTTTATTCCGGTGGTGGTGGCTTCCGCCAACGGCAATTTGACCGATGTGCTTTTGGACCACGCGTTTAGTATTACGCCTAACCCGGATAAGCGCGAGTTGGATATGCTGATTACCACCGGGGAGCGCGTGAGCGTGGCGCTTTTGTCTATTGCCTTGCGGGCCAAGGGGGTGCCGTCCGTCTCGCTGACGGGCTCGCAAATCGGCCTTATTACTACTTGCACCCATACGGGCGCGGATATTTTAAAGTTAAAGGGCGACCGCTTATTGCACGAAATTGAGGCCGGAAATGTTCCCATTGTGGCGGGATTTCAGGGCATTGGCGAGAATAAGGAAATTACCACCTTAAAGCGTGGGGGGAGTGATGTGTCCGCCGTGTTTTTGGCGGCCCAATTAGGCGCGGACCACGTGGAAATGATTAAGGACGTGGACGGCGTTTATTCCGCAGACCCTAATAAGGACGTAAAGGCGCAAAAATACGAGGTGCTGGATTTTGACGAAATGTACAAACTGGCCTTAAACGGCGCGAGTGTGCTTCACCCGGATGCCGTGCGCCTGGCCAAGGAAAAAGGCGTGGAAATACGAATCGTCCACTATCAAACGGGCCAAACGGGCACGGTTATTAAATAGGAGCAAAAAATGCACTTAACTTTTAAATTTAACACTTTTGGAATTATTTCTTTTTTGGTGCTGTGTGGGCTGTTTTATTGGCTGTGCCCGGTGCCGGATAAGGCCTTTTGGCGCTACCTTATATATGGGGTGTTTGCGCTGGGGGCGTTTTTTGCCAGTTTTGTGATTGTCCGCCCAAAATAACGGGCGTATCAGAACCTTAAAAATATGGTATTATAAAAACTATGGAAACTACCGTCATTTTACAACTTATCGGTTTTACCGTTTGCTTTATTTTACTGTTCGTTTTTACGGCCAAGTACCGCGCGGCCTTGGCGCACGAAACGGACTTTGAACCGGCTGTGGAGGATTTAACTGTTGTAACCGTGGCCCAGCCGCCCGCCTTTAAACCGCGTGCTTCGCTGCTTCAATCGTTGCAGGGTTCGTCCTCTTTGGACTTAGCGGATTTAAAGGAAAAAGTGAAAAGTTTGCATTACCGTTTGGAAGAACTCAAAATGGCGCAAGATAAATCTGCGGGTGATTTGGCAAAACAAATGGCCCGTATGGAACAGCGTATGAGCACCTTTGAACAGGAATATGTAACCAAACTCCAACCCACTTTGTTAAGCCTGATTGAAGACTTGGAAAATATGAAAGTGGCGGAAGAAAAAACGCAAAAATAGTTCCAAATTTGCTTTATCCTTACTTAAAACCGTCGCAAAACTTGCGGCGGTTTTAATATTTTAAGCAAAAATATTTTGGTTTGGGACTATTTAAAAACGCAAAATCAGCCTTAATTTTGCAAAAAATGCTCTCTTGATAAAAATGCGGTCTAGGACGGAGAACCTTCCAAAACCGGGCGCAAAGAGGTTAAATTCTGACAAAACGGATTAGATTTTGTCAATACTCTTGCGCAAAAAGACGGTTTAAAATTTGTTTTGCCTTGCTAAATTTCCTAAAATATATCTATATACGTATGCCAAGGAAAGAGGATTTTACGTTAGGAGAACAAATGAAAAATAAAAACCTTGAACCTATCGCCATTGTTGGTATTGGGGCGATTATGCCCGGAGCGTTGAACAAAGACGAATTCTGGACAAACATTAAAGAAGGCAAATACTGCATTACCGAAATTCCCGCGTCGTACTGGGACTACCATCTCTTTTACAGTCCCGACCACAAAGCAGAAGACAAACTGTACTCCAAAATCGGCGGTTTTATTCCGCAAAGTTTCAAATTTAATTCCTTAAAATACCGTATTCCCCCGCAAATTGCCAAGCAAATGGACACGGTGCAGCACCTGGCCATTGAAACCACCCGTATGGCCTTGGAAGATGCCGGATACGATAAAAAAGCCTATGACCATAACCGCACCGCGGTAATTATTGGTAACTCTATGGGCGGTATGAAGAACGAAATGTCCAACACCCGCTTGAACCGTCCGTTCTTGTACGAAATTCTCAAAAATACCTCCTCTTTCAAGTCGCTGGCCCCGGCCGACGCCCAGAAAATGCTGGACGAAATGGATGCGGGCGTGCGCGAAAAATTTTCCCCGATTAACGAAGACTCTATGCCGGGCGAACTGGCAAACGTTATTCCGGGCCGCGTAGCCAACGTGTTTGATTTGCACGGCACGAACTTTGCGGTGGACGCCGCTTGCGCCACCTCTTTGGCGGCTATTGACCAGGCCGTGAACGGCCTGCGTATGGGGAACTTTGATATGGCCGTAGCCGGCGGCGTGGACCAAATGATGTCGCCCTCCGCTTATATTAAGTTCTGCAAAATCGGTGCCTTGTCCGAAGACGGCTCCTATCCCTTTGATGCCCGCGCAAACGGCTTTGTAATGGCCGAAGGCGCCGGTATGGTTATTTTGAAACGCTTGTCCGACGCCGTGAAAGACGGCGACCGCGTGTATGCCGTTATCCGCGCCGTGGGGGCTTCCTCCGACGGTAAAGGCAAAGGCATTACCGCGCCGAACCCCAAGGGCCAAAAATTGGCTGTGGAAAAAGCGTTTGAACAGTTGGACTACACCCCCGGTGATGTAGGCCTGATTGAAGCGCACGGTACGGGTACCCGCGTAGGCGATGCTACCGAACTGGGCGCTTTGACCGAACTTTTTGCTCCGTATGCCAAACCGGGTACGATTGGCCTCGGCAGCGTAAAGAGCCAAATCGGCCACGCCAAAGCGGCGGCCGGTATCGCTTCTTTAATCAAAACGACGCTCGCCTTATATAATAAGGTGTTGCCGCCGTCTGTCAATTTCAAAACGCCCAACCCGATTGTGGATTGGACCACCTGCCCCTTCCGCGTGATTACGCAAACGGAAGAGTGGAGCACCAACAAAGTGCGCCGCGCCAACGTTTCCGCGTTCGGCTTTGGCGGCACGAACTTCCACGTGGCTATGGAAGAAATGAACGACGGCCTTTTGAAACAGGCCGAAGAAGCCACTCATCACACCGTTTCAACCCCCGTACAGGAGAAATCTACTATGAGCAGCAGTTACACCCTTCACGTTCCCGGTGAAAAAATCCAGAGCGACGTTTTAACTTTCTCCGCCGCCACCAAACAGGAACTTTTTAACGTGTTGGATAAAGCCGTTGTCGCTATCCAATATGATCCCACTTACTTGCCGAGCATTTCCTACAAGAACCATATGGCCAAACCCGGCAAATTTGCGGTAACCATTAACGTGGAAAACCCGGAAAAATTAAAAGAAAAAATTGAATTTTTCAAGAAAACCGCTTCCACCCAGGATGTGTGGGAAAAAGAATCCTTGTACCTGCGTATGAAAGGCATTTATCCTTTCACTCCGACGGAAATCAAACCGAAAGTCTGCTTTATGTTCCCCGGCCAGGGTTCCCAGTATGTGGATATGATGAAGGACTTGGCTTCCAAATATAAAGTAGTGCAGGACACCTTTGACGAAGCCGACCGCTTGCTGATGAACATTATCGGACAGAACCTGACGGACACCTTGTGGAGCAAACCCGGCGAAACCAAAGAACAAATCGCCGTGCGCGAAGCCGCCATTAAAAAGACCGAAATGACCCAGCCCGCTGTACTTACGGCCGATATCGCTATGATGCGCTTGTTGTCCTCGTTCGGCATTAAGCCGGATGTGGTAATGGGCCACAGTTTGGGCGAATACGCCGCCGCCGTAGCTGCCGGGATTTTTGATTTTGAAAACGGTTTGAAGGCTGTTTGCACCCGCGGTAAGGTAATGTCTGAAATTAAAGTAGAAGACAACGGTAAAATGGCTTCTATCGCGGCCCCCGTGGAACGCGTAGAACCCGAACTCGTGCGCATCAATGGTTATGTGGCCGTAGCGAACAAGAACTGCCCGACCCAGACCGTTATTGCGGGCGCCAGCAAAGCCGTGGACGATGCTATTAAGATGTTTACCGATATGGGTATTCAGGCGGTGCAAATCCCGGTTTCGCACGCCTTCCACTCCGCTATCGTGCGCCCGGCTATGCCGCAGTACCGCGCGTTCTTGGATACGCTTACTTTCCACGCCCCCAAGATGCCGATTACGACCAACGTTACGGCGGAATTTTACCCGAGCGACCCCGAAAAAATCAAAGACCTTATGGTTACGCAGATTTCGCACTCTGTGGAATGGATTAAACAACTCCAAACCACGTATGATTCCGGCGTGCGCTTGTTTGTAGAGTGCGGCCCGAAACGCGTGCTTTCTGCCTTGGCCTCTAACACCTTGTCTGACAAAAAAGATATCAAAGTGTTGGCCTCCAACCACCCCAAAAAGGGCGGTATTGTGGAATTTAACGACTTGTTTGCGAACTTAATTTCCTCTGGTATTCATTTGGATTGGACTGGTACTGATATGTACGGTGATAACCATACCTTTAACCCGGCTTTTGTAAACTGGGTAACCGGCAATGCCACCCCGGTTGAAAAAACCGAAGGCACCACCGAAACCCCCAAAACCTGCGCGTGCAAAGTTTCCGCGCCCGCCGCGAACAACGGTAAAAAATCCGTTGTAATTAGCGGTATTGCTGCTGGCGGTCCCGGCAGTTGGGATAAAATCTTCCGCGAGGGCGTACTGGACGAAATTCTTTCCGGCCGCAATATGATTGAGCCTGTCTCTGCGGAAATCCAGCAGAAACAAATTGATAAACACGTTGAATTTGTTATCAAATCCAAAGACGGCAACCACCGCTTTGAACGCTTGACCTCCCCGATGCAGGCCATTAAATTGGCGGCCAAGGGCGGCGCGTTTGACTTGGAAAAAGAATTTGGCCTGCCCGCCAAATGGGTCCGCTCTATGGACCGTAGTTTCCAGCTGGCCATTGCCGCTGGTATCTTGGCCTTGAAGGACGCGGGTATCCCGTTGGTGCTTTATTACAAACCCACCTCTACGGGCGGCTACTTGCCGGACCGCTGGGGTCTGCCGGCTGAAATGATTGACGAAACGGGTGTGATTTTCACCTCCGCTTTCCCGGTGGCCAACAGTATGATGGGCGATCTCTCCAAACGTGTGGCCGGTTTGCTTAACAACAAAACCGCCAAAGAAGTCCGCGCGTTTTGCGATAAATTTGTTGCCCAAATTTCCGACCCGGCCCTCAAAGCCGAAATTGAGGCTTGGTACAGAGATAATTTTAAAGATAAAGAAATTGAACCCGAAGCCTTTACCTCGGAATTTATTTTAAAGACTATTATCATTGCCCATTGCCACTTCTGCCAATGGATCCGCGCCCGCGGCCCGGCGACGGCTATGAGCGCCGCTTGCGCTTCCACCGCCCAGGCGATTGCTGTGGCGCAGGACTGGATTAAACTCGGCCGCTGCAAACGCGTTATCGTTATCAGCGCCGACGACATTACCAATGATAATGTGTCTGAGTGGATTTTGACGGCCTTCTTGGCCTCCGGCGCCGCTACCACGGAAGCCGACGTTACCAAGGCCGCCTTGCCTTTTGACCGCCGCCGCAACGGTATGATTGTGGGTATGGGTGCGGTCTCCTTAGTAGTGGAAGACGAAGCCGAAGTAGCCAAACGCGGTATGAAGCCGTTGGCTAAACTTTTGTCCACCGAAATCGCCAACAGCGGTTTCCACGTAACCCGCTTGGACGTGGGCCACGTTGCCCAGGTAATGAACCGCTTGGTAACCCACGCGGAACAGGAATATGGCTTGAACCGCTCCGACATTGCCAAACAGTTGGTGTTCATCTCTCACGAAACCTATACGCCTGCCCGCGGCGGTTCCGCCAGCGCCGAAGCGTATGCGCTTAAATCTACCTTTGGTAAGGACGTCAGCAGTGTTATCGTCAGCAACACCAAGGGTTTCACCGGGCACTCTATGGGTGCCGGGTTGGAAGACGCCATCGCCGTGCGCTGCCTGAACACGGGCCTCGTACCGCCGATTGCAAACTTTAAAGAAGCCGACCCCGAATTGGAAGGTATTACGCTTAGCAAAGGTGGCCACTATAACTTTAAATACGCCTTGCGCTTAGCCGCCGGGTTTGGTTCCCAACTGGGTATGACGTTACTTGAAAAAGTGTGGCAAGAGGGTGAACCCCGTATCGCCGACGAAGCCAAACACGCGGCTTGGCTGAAAGCTATTTCCGGCCAGGAAGCCCCGGTGTTGGAAGTCGTGCAGAACACCTTGCGCATTAAAGACAATTATCGCCACGGCGTAAAACCCGCCTTGGTGATGGAAGGCTCTCAGGCGTTTGTGGATAAAGTGAACACGATTCACGCCCACGAAGCCAAAACTGCGGCCCCTGTGGCCGCTCCTGCGGCGCAGCCTGCGGTAGCCCAAGCGACGGTAACGCCCGCGCCTGTGGCCGCTCCGGCGGTCGCGTTGGACGAAGCCAGCGTAACCAAAGAAGTCGTCAAAATGGTTGGCGAAAAAACGGGTTACCCCGAAGATATGTTGGATATTGACCTGGATATGGAAGCCGATCTCGGCATTGATACGGTGAAACAAGCCGAACTCTTTGCTGCGTTGCGTGAGCATTATGGCATTGCCCAGCAAGACGGTATCCAGTTAAAGGACTATCCGACGATTCGCCATTGCATTAAATTTGTGCTCGCTAACGCGGGCAAGCCTGCGGCTGCGGTAGCCCCGGCTCCGGCTGTACAAGCCCCGGTCGCCGCTCCTGTGGCGCAAGCCGCTGTGGCTCCTGCCGCTAAACCTGCGACCGCGTTGGACGAAGCCAGCGTAACCAAAGAAGTTGTCAAAATGGTTGCTGAAAAGACGGGCTATCCGGAAGATATGTTGGATATTGACCTAGATATGGAAGCCGACCTTGGTATTGATACCGTGAAGCAGGCTGAACTTTTTGCCGCGTTGCGTGAGCATTATGGCATTGCCCAGCAAGATGGTATCCAGTTGAAGGACTATCCGACGATCCGCCATTGCATTAAATTTGTGCTCGCTAACGCGGGCAAACCTGCGGCTGTGGCACCTGTGGCCGCTCCCGCGCCTGCGGTAGCCCCGGCTCCGGCTGTACAAGCACCGGTCGCCGCTCCTGTGGCGCAAGCCGCTGTGGCTCCTGCCGCTAAACCTGCGGCCGCGTTGGACGAAGCCAGCGTAACGAAAGAAGTAGTAGGTATGGTGGCTGAAAAGACGGGTTATCCGGAAGATATGTTGGATATTGACTTGGATATGGAAGCCGATCTCGGTATTGATACCGTGAAACAGGCTGAACTCTTTGCCGCCTTGCGCGAACATTACGGCATTGCCCAGCAGGAAGGTATCCAGTTGAAGGATTATCCGACGATCCGCCATTGCATTAAATTTGTGCTCGCAAATGCGGGTAAAGCCACGGCTCCTGTGGCCGCTCCTGCGGTGGCCCAAGCGGCGGTAACGCCTGCCCCGGCTCCTGTACAGGCTCCGGCGGCGGTGGTAGCCCCTGTGGCTGCCGCTAAACCTGTGGCCGCGCTTGATGAAGCGACGGTAACCAAAGAAGTTGTCAAAATGGTTGCTGAAAAGACGGGTTACCCCGAAGATATGTTAGACTTGGACTTGGATATGGAAGCCGACCTCGGTATTGATACCGTGAAACAGGCTGAACTCTTTGCCGCAATGCGCGAACACTATGGCATTGCCCAGCAAGATGGTATCCAGTTGAAGGACTATCCGACGATCCGCCATTGCATCAAATTTGTGCTCGCAAATGCGGGCAAACCTGCGGCTGCGGCCCCCGCTCCGGCGGCTGTTGCGGCTCAACCCGTAATAGCCCCGGCTCCTGTGGCGCAACCTGCGGTTGCTCCTGCTCCGGCTGTACAGCCCGCTCCTGCCGCTAAACCGGCGGTAGCGTTGGATGAAGCCAGCGTAACGAAAGAAATCGTTAAAATGGTCGCCGAAAAGACGGGCTACCCGGAAGATATGTTGGATTTGGACTTGGATATGGAAGCCGACCTCGGTATTGATACCGTGAAACAGGCTGAACTCTTTGCCGCAATGCGCGAACACTATGGCATTGCCCAGCAGGAAGGTATCCAGTTGAAGGACTACCCGACAATCCGCCATTGCATTAACTTTGCCTTGGCTAATGCGGGTGGCAAGTCTGCGGCGGTAACCGCTCCGGTGGCAGATAAACCTGCTGTGCTCCCGCTTCCTACGGAAGAAAAACCCGTCGTAACCGAACCGGCCAAAGCAGAAGTAAAACCCGCTCCTGCCGTGGAAGCGTCTGTTGCGCCCGCACCGAAACTTATTAAAAAGCCGGCCCACATTATTGCCGAACACATTGGTAAACCGCAGGAAGATGCGTTGATTACCAACCCGACGGCTCCGATTGAAAAGCATTTCTCGCTGGCGGAACGCCCCGAAAGAGAAGGTTATCAGGGCGAACATTGCCACGAAAAGAAATTGCGCTATGTTACCACGGTGGCCGATGCGCCGCTTACGGAACGCGAAAACAGACGCTTGTCCAAGGACCGCACGGTGTTGTTGTTTGCCGATAATTCCCAACTGATTAAGGCGTATGCGGAAGAATTTAAAGAATTGGGCGTAAAATACCACGTATTTACCACGCTCAAAACCCGCAGCAAAAATACGACCATTGTAAATTGGGAATCGTACGAAGAGACCGAAGCGGCCTTGAAAGCCTACGAAGCCGAGGATCCGAACATCCAAGGTATCGTATATCTGTTGGGCGCTACGATTAAGAAATTTGATAAAAAAGCCAGCCCGCACGCCGAACTGACCAAATACGTAATGCCGCTGTTCATTGCGTTGCGCGTATTTGAAAAGGGCCTTGCTAACCGCCAGGACGCCGATACGTTCTTTGCGGTGAACACCAAGATTGACGGTAACTTCGGCTACACGACCAAGGATGAGTTTAACCCGATTGTGGGCGCGCTCACGGGCGGTACCACCTGCTACCGCAAAGACGTGTACGAACGCACGGGCGCCATTAGCAAATTAATGGACTTTGAACCCACCGCCACGCCGGACGAAATGGCCCAAAAGACGATGGACGAAGTGCTCCACGGCGATATGCGCCTGATGATTGGTACGAGAGACAACGTGCGCTCCACGATTCTCTCCTTGCCGACCCGCTTGGATAAGAGCGTCAAACACTTTGACCTCGCCGGTAAAACCATTATCTTCACGGGTTCCGGCCGCGGTATTGGTGCGATGCTTTCCCAAAAGATTGCCGCCCAATACCACAGCAAAATCATCGTCTTGGATATTATTGAAATCCAAGAAAAAACACCGTTGTGGGCTTCTATGAACGAAGCCGAACTGGCCGCGCTCAAAAAACAAATCTGGGAAGACCTCAAAGCCGATCCGACCAAAAAGGCTACCCCGGTAATGTTGGAACGCGCTTTCGGCCGTGTGAAGGATTCCATTACGCTCTATAACAACTTGCAGAAACTGCGCAACTTGGGTAGCGAAGTGGAATACTACCATTGCGACGTGATGAACTCCTCTATGATGAAGGAAGTTTGCACCAAGATTAAAGCCAAAAACGGCCGCGTGGATGGGCTCATCCACTTTGCGGGCTTGGAACGCTCCAAACTGATTTACGATAAAGACCCGGCTGAATATTACCGTATCTTTGACGTAAAAGCCACGAGTTTTGCCACGTTCTTGGCTAACAACATTGTCCGCGACGACGGCTTCTTCGCCTTTGCCTCCTCTATTGCCGGTAAATACGGCAACTTGGGCCAGAGCGACTACGCTAGCGCCAACGACTACTTGGCCAAATCTGCCTTGTCCTTGTCTAACCAAGGCTACCGCGCCATCAGCATTGCTATGAGTGCTTACAAAAATGTAGGTATGGGCGTGCGTGCCGGTGTGGAAACCTTCTTGCGCTCCAACGGTGTGGACTTTGTGGACCCCGAAGACGGTATGCAAATCTTCTTGGACGAAATCGTCTATGGACGCGTGCCGGAAATCGTGCTCACGGGTTCGTTGGGCCGCTTGGACTGGGACCATCAGTTAAAGTTTGAATGGGACGAAATCGGAGCCGCAGACAACGGCTCCGATGACTCCGCCAACGGCGGCAATACGCCCGCCGCTCCGGCGGCTGCCCCCAAAGCGGCGGCTCCGGCGGTAGATTCTGCCAAGGCTACGCACTTTTTGGGCGAAGTAAAATCGCTCCAAAAGGGTTCCGAAATCCATTTGGAAAAAGAATTTAACTTAAATTCCGACCCGTACTTGGCCGACCACGCCATTGAGGGCACGCCGTATGTGCCGGGCGTAATGGGCATTGAAACGTTTATGGAAACGGCTACCGCGCTCACGGGCGAGGTCCCGCAGGGATTAAAGGATGTTCACTTCTACCTGCCGATTAAACTGTTAAGAAACCGCCCGCAAGCCGTGCGCGTAATCGGTAAAGCCTCTGGTAATGAAGCCTCTATGGAAATTGAAAGCGACTTCATTAACAGCAAGGGCGTGAAGATGGGTAACACCCGCCGCCACTTTACCGCGCATACGCTGGGTTCCTTTGTTTCCACTTGGGACTCCGTAAAAGCCGAAGCGATGACGGGCCTCAACGCCCCGATGAGCGTAAGCAAAGAAGAAATTTATAAAAAGTATTTCCACGGTCCTTCCTTCCAAGTGTTGGCCGGGATTGTCCGCGTAGATAAACACGCTTCCTTGGCGGTTTACCACACGACTCCGCGCCCGCAATGGAACGACGGCCCGCGCACCTTGCTCGCTAACCCGATGCTGATTGAAGCGGCGTTCCAATGCTGCGGCTTCCAGGATATGAGCATTGAGCACAAAATGACGTTGCCCGACGGTATCGCCGAAGTGGCCGTACTCAATAAACAAGTACCGCCCGCCCAGTTGTATTTGTACGGCGTGAACCGCGGTAACACCGCCGACGGAAAAACCCTCCACGACGCCTATGTGTTTGATGCGCAGGGCAATGTGTGGGTGGAAATTCACGGCTATCAGGCTATCGGCCAATAAGGCGCGATGTCCTGCCAACTGAAAGTTGTTGATTTAAATAATCTGCCCCCGGCCGAAAAAATCCTGGGCGCGAAGGAAAGTGCGTTTTTTCAAACGCTCCGCTTTCCTAAACGCCGTACGGAGTGGCTCGGGGGCAGATTTGCGTTAAAGGAACTTGTGCAGCAAGCCACGGGCGTGGATAAAAAAGAGATAGAAATTTTACCCCAGCCAAGCGGAAAACCGCTTTTGCGGGTGGGGGGAAAAGACAGCCCGCTGGCGTTTAGCATTACGCACAGCCACGGTTTTGCCGTAGCGGGGTTAGCCAAAGAAGATACCGTTTTGGGCATAGATTTGGAAAAAACCGTACACCGCATAGAGGCGTGGGCCAAGGATTTTTTCCACCCCACGGAACTGACAGAAAAAAGTGATACCTTTTTAACGGCCTTGTGGACCCAAAAGGAAGCACTTGTAAAGGTGCTGGGCACGGGGCTTTCTTTAAATAGTTATGATGTGCGGTGCGTAAACGGCCACGCGGAATTTTACGGCCCGGCGTTGGCCGCTTACGAAAAACTGGGCCGCCCGGCGTTGGAAATAAAAACGTGGGAGTTGGTTCCCGGTTTTATGTTTACGCAGGCCTGCGGGAAAATCAGCCCGGTTATTTAGTAAAATATAAGTAAGACAGATTTGGAGGGAGCAATGATTGAACTTTTTGAAGATCCCAGATTAGACAAGCCGTCGGACCAGCCCGCTCCGGCCAGTTTAGTTAAGTTTAGACAAATTTCCCAAGACGCCCTAAAAGGCGCCGGCGAGGCGCGCATCAAAGCCCAGAAGGACAAAGGCAAGATGACCGCCCGCGAACGTATTTCTTACCTGCTGGACAAAGACAGTTTTTTAGAAATCAAAAGTTTAATGGAAAGTTCTTGCAGCGACTTTGGTATTAAAGATAAACATATCAAGGGCGACGGTGTAATTACCGGTTTTGGCCGTATTAACGGGCGCGAAGTGGCTCTGTTCGCGCAGGACTTTACGCAACTGGGCGGCTCGCTCGGGTTGGCTCACGCCAAAAAAATTGCGGCGTTAATGGACCGCGCATTGGAAGCCAAAATCCCGGTAATCGGTTTGTACGATTCCGGGGGCGCCCGTATTCAAGAGGGCGTGGACAGTTTGAACGGTTACGGTGAAATTTTTTACCGCAACGTAAAAGCCTCCGGCGTAATCCCGCAGATTTCTGTTATTTTAGGCCCTTGCGCGGGTGGTGCGGCTTATTCCCCGGCGCTTACCGATTTTATTTTTATGGTGGAAGGTATCAGCCATATGTTCATCACGGGCCCGGGCGCTGTGAAGGCGGCCACCGGCGAAGAAGTAGATTTTGATACCTTGGGCGGTTCCCGCCCGCACAGCGAAAAGAGCGGTGTGTGCCAGTTTGTCGCCAAGTCGGAGCAGGACTGCTTCCGCCAAGTGCGCGAACTTCTATCTTTCCTGCCGCAAAACTGTGAGGAAAACCCGCCGTTAGACACCACCAGCGATTTGGCTTCCCGCCAAGTTCCGGTGTTGGAACGCGTGTGCGAAATGGACCCCAAGAAGGCGTTCCGTATTCACCACGTTATTTGGCGTTTGGCCGACGATTTCGGCTTCTTTGAAATCCACCAGAATTTTGCTAAAAACGTCGTTACAGGCTTTATCCGCTTGGGCGGCCAAGTGGTCGGCGTGGTAGCCAACAACCCGGCCTGCTTGGGCGGTGCGCTGGATAGCGACGCAAGCGACAAGGCCGCGCGCTTTATCCGCTTCTTAAATGCGTTTAATATCCCGCTCTTGACGCTGGTGGACACGGGGGGATATCTCCCTGGCGTGCAACAGGAACACGGTGGTATTATCCGCCACGGCGCGAAACTTTTGTACGCGTATTCCGAGGCGTCTATTCCCAAAGTTACACTCGTTTTGCGCAAAGCCTACGGCGGTGCGTATATTGCAATGGGTTCTAAATACTTGCGTGGGGATTTCAACTTTGCGTTCCCCAGCGCGGAAATTGCAGTAATGGGCCCGCGCGGTGCGGTGGAAATTTTGTACTCGCGCGATTTGAAGGCCGAGCAAGACCCCGCCAAGAAAGAGGAACTCAAACAGAAGATGACCCAGCAGTATTCCGACAAGTTCGCTTCGCCCTATCAGGCGGCGACCAACGGGTCTATTGACGAGATTATTGAGCCTTCTGACGCGCGCAGTAAAATTATCCGTGCGTTTGCGGTGCTGAAAGGCAAGCGCGACCCGCGCAAAAACCCGCATAAGGGTAATATCCCGCTGTAATAAAGCGGTTTACAAATTCAAAAGTCAAAGCCCTCTGATAAGTTTTTAGAGGGCTTTACTTTTGTGTTTGCCGCTGCCGTTATTAACAAAAGTAGGTTATCCTGAATTTATTTCAGGATCTACCGATTGTGTTGTTGTTGGTGGACCTAATGGCAACTACCCAAGATGTAGATTCTGAAAACCTTGCAGACCGCCAGTTCAGAATGCCCCCCATTTTTATAACAGCCTTTTCCCCGTCGTCATCCCGGAAGGTTTTTATCCGGGATCTGTTGTTTGTCGTTGTCTTTTGGGTAGTTATTCATAAAGGGGTTGTTTTGTT
>NZ_DJOA01000019.1:0-26384 GCF_002437085.1 Candidatus Avelusimicrobium stercoris
AGAAAAAATGAAAGGATTTACCTCTGTTTGCCGTGCGGCCACTTGTGCAAGTGGCGTCATTCCCGAGTGTTGTAGTCGGGAATCTGTTGTCGCGAAACGGCGAGATTCCGTACAGAAACCTTACGGAATGACGTCTGTGTGTGGGGGCCGCACGGTTAATATTGCCTCAACGAGTGCAGGTTTTACCTTGATAGAACTATTAGTCGTCGTCCTTATTATTGGCATATTGGCGGCGGTGGCGATGCCACAATACGAACGGGCCGTAGAAAAATCCCGCGCTGCTGCGGCTCTGCCGCTTTTGGATGGTATTTATCAGGCCCAAGAAGCGTATTATTTGGCAAATGGTACCTATGCTAGGGATTTAGAAGATTTGGATATGTCTTTGCCGTGGACTGGGAGTGATTGCCCTAGTTTTAATTCCTCTTTATGCGGCGTTTTTAAACAATTTTCTGATGTATCATCCCGCTCGGACGGTCGGTTTATTTTGGCTTCTAGTGTAAGCCGGGACGGAAATACCTTGCTGGTGGCCGTAGTGGCGCACAAATCTGCAGCAGGGGCTGGCTTTTTGAAATTTGCAGGCCCTACTTATAAGAACATTTCTCCGGGGACCTTGTATTGTGTACAGCGTACGGACGGCAAGGGCGCCAACGATTATTGTAAAAAAATGGGCTACCCGAACCGTCTTTCAGATTATGCTGGGTACTTTTATTTTTATTCTCAGTCTTAATTGCCCTCCGGCAGGGCGAGCAAGCGCTTAATAATGTCCTCGTGGATGCGGAAGAGGGCCTCGTCTTTACTGGCCAAATTATTTGCTATTAACGCAAAAGCGATTAAACGGCCGTCCTTGTCGCGCGTATAACCTGCTAAGGCTTTTACTCCGTCAATCGTGCCGCCTTTTACGCGCACTTCCTGCACTTTCTTTTTCGGTTTTAAAAAACGGCGCAAAAGAAGCAAATCCCCGCGGTCGTCCGGCGTGGCCAAGGAGTTATAATAATAGGAAAAGTTGGGGCTTTTTGACATAAACAAAAGCGTATTTACCAGTGTTTTTGGGGTAACTAAATTATCGCGCGATAGCCCGCTTCCGTCATACAAAACAGCCGTTTTTTCGTTTGCCAAATTATTCTTTTTTAAAAACGCGTACAATTCATCCAGCCCGTTTTGCACGCTTCCCTTTTTCCCGGCGTGCAAGGCCAAATTACGCAAAAGCATTTCGGCATACAGGTTAAAACTCCGCTTGTTTACAATGACGACAATGTCCTTTAATTCTGGCGATTGGTACGTATCCAGCAAAGTCATTGTAGTATAATCGGGCGCGGTCCGCGTGGTAGCGGTGTGCCCGCCCACCGCAATACCTTCGGCGCGCAAGGCGTTGTGCAGGGTCTCTGCCGCAAACAGCGCGGAATTGGGCAGGGCGGCCTTAATGGTAAACCCTGTAAAGTTGGTAGGAATTGTGCCGTAGAGTTCCATTTCGTACTGGTTGGGCGCACCATATGCGTAGGCGTTGTCTTTCTTGGTTTTTCCGTCGGTGGTTACGAAACTTTTTAAGGTGAGCCCCAGCACTTGCGGAACAGTTTTTTCCACCTCGGCGGGTCTGTCTGCACGGGGCTGGGGTTTAAAGTGAATTTCAAATAAATTATCGTTAAAGCACAACGGGCTCGCGGGCGCGGCGTAGTAATTGCCCATATTTTCCCAATTTACTTTATTGGGAATTGACGGGCCCTCAAAGGCCGACTCGTCCGCAATTAGGTCGCCCTCCACGCGTGTAATGCCCGCCTGCTTGACGGCGCGTGCCCAGCGGGTAGCCACGGTTTGCCACGTTTCGCCGCCTGTTACGCGGGTGGAGCCCAAGGTCGGGTCAGCCCCGCCTTGCAGGTAAAGGTTACCGTGCAAAACGCCTTGTTCGTCTGGCGAGGTCTGCGCATATAAACGGGTTTCAAAGCGGTGGTGCGGGCCAAAGGTTTCCAGCGCGGCGGCGGTGGTTAAAAGTTTTAAGGTAGAGGCGGGGGTAAAGCGGGTATCGGCCTGAACGGAAAAAATGGTCGCGTCGTCGTAGGCGGCATAACCGCCCCACCAAGCACCGAGCAAAACGGGGTGTTGCAGGCGCGCTTGCACATACGTTTGCAGGCCTTGCGCGCCGGAGAAAAGCGGGAAAAAGAGAAAAATGAGTAAGTAAAAGTATTTCATATATATAGGATATCAAAATTAGCCCGCCCGCGCAGGAGCGGAAAATTGCTACAATAAAAAAAATGAAAAATAAAATAATCCTTTTACTTCTTACCTTATTGTTTGCCGCGCACGCTTGGGCGGCCGAGCGGATTACGCGCTTTGATTCCACGGCTTGGGTAGATACCAACGCCACCGTGCGGATAGCGGAAGAAATTTCCGTCGTGGCGGAACATCAACAAATCCGCCGCGGTATCTACCGCGAACTACCCTCTTCGCGCAAAAATCCCGTGCAGGTGGAGTCCCTGACAATGGACGGAGCGCCACACCCGTATTTTACCGAGCGCGTGGACGCTAAAAACTTGCGCGTAAACTTTGGCGACGATAATTATATTGCCCCCGGCGCGCATACATACCGGTTGGTTTATTCCGTTCCCAATGTTATTTTGTTTTTTGACGGCTATGATGAGTTTTATTGGAACGTAACGGGCAACGGGTGGAATTTTCCCATAGAAACGGCGCGGTTTTTCCTCCACTTGCCGGACGGCGTGCAGGTGGATAAAAGCCGCATTTCCCTTTACACGGGCGCCTATGGAAGCCAAGGGAACGACGCAACCGGGGATTTTGAAAAACTTTCCTTTTGGACGCTCCGCCCACTGCTCGCGCAAGAAGGCTTTACCGTGGAGGTGCCGTTTGCCAAAGGGCTCATTATTCCGCCTGTAAAAACGTGGAAGGATATTTTGCTGGACCCGTATGGCTGGGGCGCAGTGGGCTTGCTGTTGGTTTTGCTTTGGGTATATTATTTATGGGCGTGGAACCGCGTAGGCAGGGACCCCAAGGCGCGCGTTCTGCGGCAGTTTGAGCCGCCAGCCGGGTTTTCGCCCGCATTGACGGGGTATGTCTATCGCTATGGCAAGTTGGATAATTTGCTTACGGTAGTGCTGGTCAGTTTGGCGGTAAAAGGCGTAATAAAAATAGAGGAGAAAAAGAAATTTTTATCGCGCGAATATACCTTGCAGCGCGTGGATGTTTCGCCGGAGGAAAAGCCTGTTTTAGCCAAGGAAGAACGCGCGGTGCTTAAAGCATTATTCCCCGGCAAAACCAAAGAGGTTACGGTGAACCAATCCTTCCGGGAAACCTTTTTAAAGGCCGGAAAGGAACTGCAAAAAAAATTAGAAGCGGATAAAGAACAGTATTTTACCGAAAACCTGGCCTGGAACTTGCCCACTTATTTGGTGCTGGCGTATTTTGCGTTTCTACTGTTTAAAATGGGCGGGATGGATTTGCTGATGCCGGTTGCGTTTTTTATGATGTTGGCTATATGGGTGCCGCTGGTTGCCTTTAAAAACTGGTTTATGACGGTTTATGCCTGTGTTTTTGTTGTATTTGTTTCGCCAATGTTTTTTTCCGCATTGCGGGAATTTGAGGCTCTTCCCGTACTCGCGGGCGTAGTGGTTGTTGTTGCATCCGCCGCCTTTTTTGCCTGGTGGATTAAGGCCTATACACGGGTAGGGCGGCAGAAAATGGACGAGATTGAGGGCTTTAAGGAATATTTAAAAATCGGCGAGGGGGGAAGAGTGGCCGCTTCCAACCCGGCGGATGTGGAAAAAATCTTTTGCGATTATCTGCCTTATGCGTTTGTGCTGGGCGTGGAAAATAAATGGATTTCCTATTTTGAGCGTACGCTGTCGGCCGAAATGGTGGAAAAGGCCGTCCGTTCGCGCGGGCTGTATGTCGGAAATTTGCACGGCTTAAATACGCTGTCGTCTTCTCTGGGGAGTGCGGTATCGTCGTCCTCGTCAAAGGGCGGGTCGGGCGGCGGCGGATTTTCCGGCGGTGGTTTTGGCGGAGGCGGAGGCGGCGGAAGGTAACGTTCCGCGCCCGCAAATATAAATATGATAAAAAACCCCGCAGTAAGCGGGGTTTTTTACGTTACTAAAATCAGTTGAACCACGGATACCATTTGTCGCGGTCGCGGATGTTTATCAGCAGGGAAACTGCCAACAAATCGCGTGCGTTAATGGCTTGCGGCTTATCAATGTTGCATACAAAACTGTCAAATGGTGCGTGCGTATTTTGCAAGGCCCCTTGCGCATCCATTGCGCCGCTTATCGTGTAATCCGCGCGCAACAACCCCCACAAGTGCCCGCAAACCTTGCGCAGCAGGGCTTTACCCAAACTGGGTTCCGTCAGGTGCGCTAGTGCCGCACCCTCGCGCGTAAACAAACGCCAATTCCGTCGGCAGGTAAAGCGTTGGCGGGTAACTACCAGCACATCCTTGGAGCGGGCGAAATAAATCTCGTACCGTTCGTTTTTAAGCCCAAAACCTTTCTGCAAAATAATAGCGGCCTTTTGCCCCTTACGGTCAAAGAGCGTAATCTCGCGCAGAACCAACTGGGACCACACCAGCCCGCAAAAAAACACAATCCCGCCCAGCGGAATAATCAGTGAGCAGGCGGAATAAACTGTGTTATACACAAAGTTAGAAACGGGAAGCAAGTCCGTCTGTTCACACAGCCCAGCCACCGCCAGCACCGCAAAAGACAGCACAATTAACAATAGCCCCGAAAATAAAAATAAACTATCCCAGCGCGAGGACAGCGAAATAAGCGTATTGCCTTGGTTGTCTTTGGCGCGGAAGATGAGCGACGGCGTGCCGTAGAGGCGTTTAAACCAAATGGGATAAAGCGAGTTGGGGTTGGCCGGGGGGAGATTTACCCCTTTGCGCAAAAACGGGCGCACGCACCCGGCCCCGGTAAGAAGCAAAATAAACAGCAGCCCCAGGACCGTCAGCACGTCAAGCCCGCGGCCCAACTGGCGCACATACGGCGGCATATTTTTGGATAAAAGCGTTTTGCCCTTTAAGGCGTTCCATACTTTTTTTACCTTGGCGGTAAAGGATACCGACGGCTTTTTTGCCTTAGCGGGTTCGGTTTGTTGCGGAGTTGTTTCCGCCGACGGAGCGACAACCGTTTCTTCCAAGGCTTCTTCGTGTACGGCGGGCAGGGCGGCAATGTCATAAGCGCGCGGATCCTTTAAATCCAGTTCTAAGGGCTTTACTTCCGGCTTTTCAACCGGGGAAATAAACGAAAATACCAAGTCGGTTTCCGCGTAAGTCAGTTCTTTGGCTAAAATGGAATAGGCCTTGGAATCAATTAAAAAATACCCCGCGCTAAAATCGTTTTTGGGCGTAAAAAAACTAATGTAGAAGAAAGGGTCCCCGGTGGAAAATTCAATGCGTTTAATTTCTTCCCCAGTGTAGGAATTGCCGACTACCTGCATTTTTTTGCTTTTTACATCGGCCAAATCTGCGTTAATTTTCTTTTCAATACAGGTTTCGGTGGTACAAGACACGCTTTTAATGTCCAGGCGTGAAGCGCCCTTTTGCAGGGAAAGCACCGTAGGCGCGGGCGCGTTTTGCACCTGTTTCCAGCCCGCGGGCATATCCAGCGTAAAAGCCCCGTCCTTAGACGTAAATACTTCGGCCTGCAACGCAAACGGAACGCACGCTAAAAGTGCGCCCAGCAGAAATTTTTTTAAAAACGCATATTGTGGCATACTTCCATTATTATATTATATTCTGGCGCGGTTTTACCGCAATATTCTCCTACGCGCGCGAAAACTATATAATTGTGAACGCGCTGTAAAATTGTTATGATATTTGTATAGAGGTTTTGGAGGAAAATATAATGGCTGAAAAAATTGTAACGGCGGACCGCTTGGCCGCGCTTAAAAATTTAATGCAACAAAACAAGTTGGACGGCCTGGTTGTTACCAACAATTTAGACCAATTTTATTTGAGCAATTTCTTCTTTTACCCAAATGAATCCGTTTTTTTAATTCATACAAACGGCATTGTATGCTTTACGCGCGAACTGTATGTGGAACCGTTTAGCAAGTTTGCCCCGTATATGGAAGTTATCGGCGGGGAAAACCGCGTAGCCGCCGCGGTGGCCAAGGTCAAGGAATTGGGCCTTAAAAAGGTCGGCTTTGACGCAGAAAAAGAATCCTTTTTAAACGGCGAATTAATGCTGAAAAACGGCCTTGTGCAACTGCCCAGTTTTGTTACGGAACTGCGCAAAACCAAGGACGCGGAGGAACTCAAAGCAATGCGCGAATCCAACCGTATTGCGTACCTGACGTATGAATATATTTTGCCGCGCGTAAAAACCGGTATGACCGAGTGCGAAATGGCCGCGGAAATGGAAAAATTTATGCGCGAACACGGCGCAACCTCTACCTCTTTTAATACCATTGTGGCGTTTGGCGCAAACGCCGCTAACCCGCACCACGAAACGGGAGATACCAAACTCAAAGAAGACGATGCCGTTTTAATTGATTTCGGTTGCGTGTACAAAGGGTATTGTTCGGATATGACGCGCAGTTGGTGGCACGGCAAAAACGAACCCGCCGAATACAAAAAGATTTGGAAAATTACCGATACCGCCCGCAAGGCAGGCATTAAAAAAGTAGGTATCGGCGTAGCCTGCAAAGCCGTGGATGCGGCTGCTCGCGAAATTATTGAAGCGGCCGGATATGGCCAATATTATACGCACGGCACGGGGCACGGTGTGGGGATTGAAATCCACGAGGAACCGTACAACGCGCAAAATTCCGCTTCTATCTTAAAAGAGGGGAACATTGTAACCGTGGAGCCGGGCATTTATCTGCCGGGTAAATACGGCGTGCGTTTGGAAGACACCGTGTCTGTAACCCAAACCGGGGCCAATATTTTAACGAAGAAATAATATGGCAAGTAAAGATTTTTCCCAAGAGCGGATGCGCGATTTCCGCCGCGTACTCAAACAAGCGGGGCTGGACGGCTATTTAACCGCTGACCCGCTGGAACAGCGTTACTTGTCCGGCATTGAACTATCTGCCGGAGAAGCCGTATTTTTGATTACGCCTACTAAGGCTTGGTGCGTAACCAAGCAGTTAATTGCCAGCAAAATGGTGCCCGCCGCCAAATTTTTAAAAACAATTATTGTTCCCTTTGGCGGGATGTTGGACGGGGCTTTGACGGAAATCAAAAAGCGCGGTTTAAAGACCGTAGCCTTTGACCCGGCACTTGTGGACCTGGCCACCGGGCAGAAACTTTTGGATAGCGGCCTTAGCCGTGCCGAAGGGCTCATTGGCGAAATGCGTCTTAAAAAATACGACGACGAAGTCGCCCGTATCAAAAAAGCCTGCAAAATCGCCGCCCAAGCGTTTGACGAAGTCTTCCCGCAGATTAAAACCGGGATGACGGAGGACGATGTTCGGATTTTAATGGCTGTGGCGATGCTTCGCCGCGGGGCGGATTCTATTCCGTTTAATATTGTGTGCTTTGGCGAAAACACCGCTGACGCTCACCATACTGCCAGCAAAACGCGCAAGTTGAAGGCCGAGGAACCCGTGTTAATGGATTTTGGCTGTTTTTACGAAGGGTACTGCTCGGATATGACGCGCAGTTGGTGGCACGGCAAAAAAGAGCCGGCCGAATACAAAAAGATTTGGAACATTGTGGACAAAGCCCGCACGGCAGGCGTAAAAGCCTTGCGCCCGGGTGCGACGGCGGGAAAAATTGACCGCGCCGCACGCAGTGTAATTGAAGCCGCGGGGTATGGAAAGGAATTTTTCCACACTACGGGCCACGCGATTGGCCTAGTAGTGCACGACCGCCCGATTTTGCGCTCCGGCGCACCGGACGGGTTGGAGGAAAACTTTGTAGTAACCGTGGAGCCCGGCATTTATTTTGACGGGCGCTGGGGTATCCGCTTGGAAGACAGTTTCCTGCTTACCAAGGACGGTTCCAAAAAATTGACGCACAAATAGATTCTTGGGCTTCGGCCCGAAAAGAGGTAATAAAAATGCTTAGCACGACAGAATTTCGTGAAGGTCTTATTTTTGAAGACGAAAACGGTCAGTTGGTAGAAATTATTGAATTCCAACACCACCGCAAAAGCCAGGCTCGCGCCGTCGTTCGCGTGAAACTGCGCAACATTAACACCGGTTCCGTGATTGAAACGGCTTACCGCCCCGAAGACAAATTCAAAGAAGTGGAAGTTGAAAAACGCCCCTTCCAATATTTGTACACCAACGGCGATATGGCCACCTTTATGAACGCGGAAACCTACGACCAAATTGAAGTACCGCTTAAAAAATTGGGCGATTTGAGCAAATACTTAAAGGATAATATGGACGCTATCGGCATCTATATTAACAACCAACTTTTTAACGTGGAACTGCCGATTAAAGTACCGCTCAAAATTGCGTCCACCGTTCCGGGCGTGAAGGGCGATACCGTCGCTAACACTACCAAGGAAGCCACGTTAGAAACCGGCGCCGTAATCAAAGTGCCGCTTTTTATCAACGAAGGCGATACCGTGCTGGTAGATACCCGCACCGGCAACTATGTGGAACGCGTGGCGGCCTAATGTTTTATAAGCGCATAGTCCTGCTGGGGCTGTGTTTGTGGGCTTCGTTGGGGCTATGCGCTTTTACCTTGCAGTACGGCTCTTTGTTTAAGGTGGCGGACATCACGCTTACCCAAGAGGGCAAGCCCGTCCTGCCGCTTGCGCGCGGGAAATATGCCAATATCCGCGTGCTGACAAAAGAGACCTTTGAAATATTAAAAAAGTGCCCGGCTTCCTGCCGCCAAACGGCTGGTAAGGGGGATATTTCCTTGCACGGTTTCCGCCCGGCCCAAACGCGGCCCGGTATGTGGATTGCCGAGGTATCGTATGACGAAGCGTGGCTGGTTACTTTTTTAATATTTCAAAATAAAGAAGGCTTTGGCGTAGTACCGCCGGAGCATTTTATATTTTTGGATAAAGCGTTACAGGCGCGTACCGAGCGGTTGTTGTCGGCCCGCGTACAGGAAGAAAAATGAAGTGTGTATTAAAACGCACCGGCGAAACGCTGGCGCAAGAAATAGAAATGGCAAACACGTATTGGACCCGCTTAAAGGGGCTGATGTTTCGGCGCGGGCTTGCCAAGGGAAAGGGTCTTTTATTGGATCCCTGTCCGCAGATACACACTTGCTTTATGCGCTTTGCGATAGACGCCGTGTTTTTTGATAAAAACGGGCGTGTGTTGTATGTGGCGGAACAAATGAAACCGTGGCGTTTTAGCCGCTTTGTGCGCGGCTCGCGCTACACCTTGGAACTTATGGGCGGTACGCTTGCCGGACGGGTAAAACCCGGCGACGAAATCGTGCTGACCAAATAACGATTTAAATTTTTACATAGAGGTTACAAATGAAAGTCAAGCAACTGGTTTTGGTTTTAACGGCGCTTTTTCTGTGCGCTCCGGGCGCGTTTGCCCGCAATATTTGGGACGATTTCGGAGCAAACGTAACCCAGCAGAACGTCCGCGCGTTTACGAAGGACTTGGGCGGCATTATCGGCTCGGGTACATACACCACGGGGCGAATTTTGGGCTGGGGGGGCTTTCAAATCGGCCCCCGCGCGAGTATGGTTTTTAAAATGAGTAAGGGTAACGGCGACGACCGCGCCACCCAACAGCATACTGCCTTAGGCGACCGCGACGACGTGGGCTCGGTAGTTTATCCGTGGTTGCAGGCCGATATCGGGATGCCGTTTCGCATTGACGGGTTTATCCGCGCGAGCAGTTACCAAGGGTTGACGATTGCCGGCGGCGGGCTGCGCTGGGGGATTACCCGCCCAAACGAAATGTTGGGCTCCTTTCAGCCGATGTTGGTGGTAGCGGCCCATAGCGCAAGCGCGCGCGATTTTTCCGCCACGCATTATAACGCCAGTTTGGTGCTGTCTATGAAATTTAAATATTTTGTACCTTATGTGGGCGGCGGGGTGGATTATACCACGCTTAACATTAACCAAGCCCTGCTCTCGCCGGACCTTATTGGTACGCGGGAACACGCCGCCACGGCGCGCGCTACGGCGGGCTTTAACTTTAAATTGCCGTCGTACTTGGATTTGAGTTTGGCCGCCAACTACGCCTATTATGGCTTGGGCGCGGAAGCGTCCTTGTCCTTGCGGTTTTAGTTTTAACCGAAGAACATTTTATATAGAGGGTGGCTTGTGCCACCTTTTTTAATCCTTTTTTGCATCCAACAAATTTTATTTTTTCTGGTAATATTTAAAAAAGGGGGATTTTTATATGATGAAGAATATTCCTGTGGCTTCGGCCGTAGAATTTAAAGACCAAGTATCGTACCAGCCGGGGCAGATTGTCAGCAAAACCTTGGTGCAAAACAGCGCGGTAAGCATTACGCTGTTTGCTTTTGATAAAGGTGAAGAAATCAGCACGCACGAATCGGGCGGCGACGCCTTGGTACTGTGCCTGGACGGAAAAGGCGAGGTAACCATAGACGGGGTAAAGCACGAACTGGCGGCAGGGGAAGCAATTTTAATGCCGGCCCGCCACCCGCACGCGGTGTATGGCAAAGAGCAGTTTAAAATGATGCTAACCGTTGTTTTTTAAGGTATAAAAAGCCCCGCTTTATTGGCGGGGCTTTTCTCTGGCTGATTAAATTACTTGTAATAAATTTCCTTTTTGGTTTTATCTGCGGCTTCCTTCCCGGCAACGGCCTGTAAAACCGCAAAGGCAAAATCTATCGTGGCGGCGGCGCTTTTGCCCGTAACGATGTTCCCGTCCGTTACGGCGTAATCGTCGTGATATGTCCCGCCAAAATCCTCGTTCATAGAGGTAAAGCAAGTATAATTTTTGCCCTTTAAATAGCCCGCGTGCCCAAGCAAAGTAGGCCCGGCGCAAATGGCGGACACCACCTTGCCCGCTTCCATAAAGGCTTTAATAAGCGCCTGTACGGCAGGGCTTGCTTCCAAGGCCTTGTATTCCGGCCCGCCGGGGATGACGAGCGCGTCATAATCCGCCGCGTTTAAATGGGCAAAGGCGTGCAATTTTGTGCAGGTAAGGCCAAAGCGGCCCGTGGCGTCTTGGTTAAGCAGGGAATAAATATCCACCGTCAGCCCGCCGCGGCGCAAAATGGCGTAAGTGCCTACGGCTTCAATTTCTTCAAATCCGTCCGTTAAAATCATACAAACTTTCTTCATTTATTCCTCCTCCGTGCGCGGGGCGTACGGTTCAAAAATCCCCGCAAATAAAACTTCTTCGGCCAGGCGCGCCGCGTCGGCAATGCACCCAGGGCATTTGCGTAATACTTTGCCCGTCTCTAACCCCTTTAATTCGCGGCACACGTCCGATCCGTTCCACTCTTTAAAGCGGGTTAATAATTGCCGTCCCAGTTGTACGGTGCTTCCGCGCCCGGAGCGGTCGTTTACGTCCCCGTTGCTGTTTTTAAGTCCGGCCAGCATTAATAGCCCGCATAAGGCCCCACAGGTGGAACCGCTGCCTGCAATGCCGCCCGCAAAGGCTTCCATTGCGCGCAAGGCGTCGGCCTCGCTCATATTCAGTAACCCGCAATAGGTGCATACAACCGATTGCGCGCAGTTGTAGCCGCGCTGGTGGCGCAGATTGGCTTCGTGTACACGGGATTTTAACATAGTTGGAAATGTTCTCCTATAAAAGAGCCCCGCTTGCACGGGGCTTTAAATTAGTGGGCGGCCTTTTGAAGCGCGCTTACTTTATCCGTCTTTTCCCACGGAAATTCCTTGCGGCCAAAGTGCCCAAAGGAAGCCGTTTGCAGGTAAATAGGATTGCGCAGTTTAAAGTATTCAATAATGCCGCGCGGGGTCATCGGGAAAATCTTGCGCGCAATTTGCGCCAGTTTTTCATCCGGCAGAACGCCCGTGCCGTCCGTATCTACATAGAAACCGACGGGTTCGTCGCGCCCGATAGCGTACGCGATTTGCACGGTGCACTCCTTGGCGAGTTTAGCGGCCACAATGTTTTTGGCAATGTAGCGCGCCATATACGCCGCGGAGCGGTCCACCTTGGTCGGGTCCTTACCCGAGAAGGCTCCGCCACCGTGCGGACAGCGTCCGCCGTAGGTATCCACGATAATTTTGCGCCCGGTGAGCCCAGTGTCGGACTGAGGCCCGCCGATAACAAATTTTCCCGTCGGGTTGATGTAGATTTTTGTATCTTTATCAATCCATTTTTTAACTGCCGGGATAATGGCCGCGGCTTCAATTTCCTTCTTGGATTTTTCGGTAATTTTAGTGCCCGTTTTGTCCAAAATATCCTCGGTGTGCTGGGTGGAAACCACCACGGTATCCACGCGCACGGGTTTGCCGTCCACATATTCCACGGTTACCTGGCTTTTGGCGTCGGGGCCCAAGTACGGGAGCATTTTCGTGCGGCGGGCTTTTTCCAAATTCTTTAAAATTTCGTGTGAAAGCACCAAGGACAGCGGCATATATTCCATTGTTTCGTCCACGGCGTAACCCACCATTAAGCCTTGGTCGCCCGCGCCGCCCACGTCAACCCCTTGGCTGATGTCGGGCGATTGCTTGCCGATGACGTTAATTACGGCGCAGGTTTTGTAGTTAAAACCGTATTTGGCGTCGTCGTAACCGATGTTTTTGATTACGTCGCGCGCAATTTGTTCCACATCTACCCAAGTGCGGGTGGTAATTTCTCCGCCGACAATCACGAGCCCCCTCGTAATATACGTTTCGCACGCGACGCGGGCGGTTTTATCCTTCTTTAAAATCTCGTCCAAAATAGCATCGGAAATTTGGTCGCAGACTTTGTCCGGGTGTCCCTTGGAAACGGATTCGGACGTAAAATAGCATTTGCCTTGTTTAATCATATACGGCTCCTAGATACAAATTTGAGGGGTTTCCTGTATATTATACCACTTTGGAAATCTGCGGGGAAATAAGGGCTTTTTCTGATTGTTTGCCGTAGTGTTTGGCGGCGTGCTGGATTGCGCTAGTTGTTGTTTGCCGTTGTTGTCATTCCAGGGCCCGCATACAAGCGGGAACCTGGAATCCAGAGATAAAATGAGGAGTTTTTCTAATAAACAGACTGGATCCCGGGTCCACGCCCGGGATGACAACCAGAAAGAGTGTTATCCCCGAGTGTTTCTGTCGGGGATCTGTCGTTATCAAATAAGGGGTCATTCTGAACTGGTGGCCCGCAGGGTTACGGAATCTGCTGTTATTAAAAAAGGAAAAAATCATTTGTGCAGACCGACAAAAACAAATGGGAATTTGCTAAACTTATATATATGAGAATCTTCTTTGTTCTGCTTGCTTCTTTATTGCTTGCCGCGTGCGGTGAATACCAAACCGTCCGCATTACGCTGCCCGACGGGTTTGCGGTAAACGCCCTCGTGGCCGACACTCCGCAAAAGCAGGAAAAGGGCCTGATGTTTGTAAAGGACTTGCCCGAGGACAAGGGGATGCTCTTCGTCTTCAACCAAGAGGAGGACCAAGCCTTTTGGATGAAGAATACGCTGATAGATTTAGATATTGTTTTTATCGGCGCAGACAAAACAGTAAACTCCGTGGAGCCCGAAGTGCCGCACTCCTACACTTATACGCCCGATGACGAGGTGGCCTATTCGCTCGGCTACGGCCAATATGTGTTGGAACTGGCCTCCAAAACCGCCGCCAAGCACGGTGTAACCGCCGGGGCGCCCTTGGACTTTACTGTGCCGGATAAAAAATGAAGCGCCTTTTGCTCTGCCTTTTGCTCGTTTTTTGCACTTTATCCGGCCGCACGCAGGAAACGCCGGATTGGACCCCGCTTAATGACGAGGCCAAACGCCATTTAATCAACCTGTTAAATATTGATACCTCTCTGCCGGAGCCGGACGAACTGGCCGCCGCGCGCTACATTTATAAAGAATTTAATAAACACGGCATAGACTGGGATATTTTTATTCCCCGCCAAGGCCGCGCCAATTTAATGGCCCGCCTGAAAGGCACAGACCCGGCCAAAAAGCCGCTGCTTTTAATTTCGCATTTAGACACCGCCCCCGCCGCCGAGGGGTGGAGTTTCCCGCCCTTTAAAGCCACTGTGGAAAACGGCAATATTTATGGGCTGGGCGCTACCGACGACAAAAATTATACTGCCGCCTATCTGGCTCTTTTTACTTGGCTAAAAGACCAAAAGGCCGTGCCTGAGCGGGATTTGATTTTCTTGGCAACGTCTGGCGAAGAGGCCGGAAGCGAGACGGGCCTCTTGTGGTTAGGCGGGGCGCATTGGGATAAAATTAACCCTGGCTTTGCGCTAAACGAGGGGGGCGGCATTATCAAAAATAAGGACGGAAAAGACATTGTCTTTGCCGAAGCCTCTACCAAAATGTATATGGATATTAAGGTTACGGCCTTTGGTACGGGCGCGCACTCGTCTATGCCCGTAAACGATAACGCGGTTTATTTGCTCTCGCAGGCGCTTGCCAAAATTGCGGCCTACAACCCGCCCGCCAAATTAACGCCTACCGCCAGAACATTTTTTAAAGCCATTAAGCCGCTGCTAGATGAGGACGCGCAAACCACCATCGGCTTTTTGCTCTCCGGCACTCCGCAAAACCGCCAGTCCGCCGCCGAGGTAATGGCGTTAGACCCCTTTTTTAGAACGCAGTTAAAGGACACCTTAAACCCGACCGTTTTGTCCGCCAGCAAGGATACGGGTTCCACCAGCGGCGAGGCTTCCGCTATTTTAAACGTGCGCTTATTGCCCGGCTCGGACCCGGACGAATTTTTTGAAAATTTAACCAAATTGTTTGCGCCGGACGAGCCCATTTCGCTGGAAATTATAGAGCGCCCGCAACTGCCCTTTCCTACGCCGATGGACGGCACGGACCCGCTGTTTGCTTCCATAGAAAAAACTGCCAAAAAACTGGTGCCCGATTCCATTACCGTGCCCGGTATGAGCCCCGCTTCGGGCGATAACGAATTTTTGCGCAAACTGGGCGTGATTACCTACGGGTTGGGCCCGGATATGGACCCGCTTGCCGAAAATGCCACCCACGGACCGGACGAATTTATCAGCGAAAAAGATTTTTTTAACCAGTTGCAGTTTATTTCCGGCGTTGTGTTTGACTTTGCCTACGGCAAGGACTTATTACCGCTTACCCCGCAGGGGGGCTCTCCCGCTGCGCCTGCCGCCGACAAAACCGCAGACTGATTTTATTTTACTTACAAGAAGGCCTTATGCTAGAACAAGACAAAAAAGACTTGGAAATTTTTTCCCGCAGTGAAATTACGGAGCATTTTATATACCGCCGTTTGGCGGAACTGGAAACGGACGAACATAACCGTGCCGTACTTAAAAAAATTGCGCAAGCCGAGTGGGAACACCACGAACTTATTAAAAACGAAACGGGCGTAAACGCCAAGGCTTCGCGCTTTCAAATTTGGCTGTATGTGCTGTTGGCGCGCGTGTTCGGGCTGACGTTTGCCATTAAGTTAATGGAATCCGCCCCGCACCACGCTTCGGGCGCGTACCGCGCGTTTACCAATTACCCCAAAATCGCCCAACTGGCCGATGAGGGCCCCGCTATGGAAAACGAACTTATTGCGCTGTTAGACGAAGACCGCCTGAAATATATGAGTTCCGTGATTTTGGGCTTGTCCGATGCTCTGGTAGAGTTTACCGGCGCTCTTGCCGGGTTTACGCTTGCGCTTTCCAATTCCAAATTAATTGCGCTGACGGGCGCCATTACCGGGGTGGCGGCGGCGTTGTCTATGGCGTCGTCGGAATATTTATCGTCTAAGACCGAAAAAACTTCGGGCAAAAAACCCTTAAAGGCCGCGCTTTACACCGGGGTAGCGTATGTGATTACGGTAGTAATGCTGATTGCGCCGTTTGCGTGCTTTTCTAATGTATTTATTGCGCTAACGTTAATGCTGTTACTGGCGCTGCTGCTGATTGCCGCGTTTATGTTTTACTATGCGGTGGCCCGGAGCGAAAGTTTCAAACACCGCTTTATAGAAATGGCCTGTTTGAGTTTTGGCGTGGCGGCGGTCAGTTTTTTAATCGGCTACGCCTTAAAAGCCTTTACCGGGATAGAAGCCTAATCCGCCCGTGTTAAATTAGTATAATAATAAAGATGACAGACTCCGCCGAAAACGTATTGGAAGTACGCAATTTGCAGTTGGAATTTTCCTCAGACGGTAAAACCGTTCCCGTGCTGCGCGGGCTTTCGTATGTTTTGCCCAAGGGAAAAGTGATTGGCGTTGTGGGGGAATCGGGCAGCGGAAAAACCGTGCACGCCCTTTCCATTTTGCAACTGCTTCCCCCGGCGGCGCATATCAGCGGCGGAGAAATTTTGTACCGGGGCAAAAATTTGGCTTCGCTCTCGCGCGAGGAATTGCGCCAAATCCGTGGCAATAAAATTTCTATGATTTTTCAGGACCCGGCCGCCAGTTTAAACCCTGTTTTAACGGTGGGGGAACAACTGACCGAAACCATTTTGGCACACCGCAAAATATCCAAAAAAGAGGCCCGCTTGCAAGCCGCCCAGTTACTCCATAAGGTGGGCATTGCCGAGCCGGAAAAACGGCTTTCCGAATACCCGTTCCAGTTTTCGGGCGGGATGTGCCAGCGCGTAATGATTGCCATAGCGCTTGCTTTATCGCCGGATGTGCTGATTGCCGACGAACCGACGACTGCGCTGGACGTTACGATTCAGGCCCAGATTTTAAAATTAATCAAAGATTTACAGAAGGAAAGCGGGATGTCCGCCGTGTTTATCACGCACAATTTGGCGGTGGTGGCGGGCATTGCCGACGACGTGCTTGTTTTGTATGCCGGGGAGTGTATGGAGTATGCTCCGGCGGCGGAACTCTTTAAAAACCCGCTCCACCCTTATACGCAAGGTTTGTTAAAATCCTTGGCGTCCGTGCATAATAAAGAGGATGTTTTACCCGTTATCAAGGGGCATCCGCCCGTACCGGGTGAAAAAATTACCGGGTGTCCGTTTGCACCGCGCTGTCCGCACGCGTTTGAAAAATGCCGCCAAACTTGCCCGCCGCTTTTTAATAAAAACGGCCGCCAAGTGCGTTGCTGGCTGTTGGAGGACAAATGACCGCGCCTGTTGTGATAGAACATTTATTTAAAACCTACACCCGCCGCCGCTTTATCGGTAAAAATGTAGAAAAAACGGTTCTGCACGACGTCAGCCTGACGCTGGAAGAAGACCACGTTTTAGGGCTGGTGGGGGAATCGGGCTGCGGGAAAAGCACGCTTTGCAAGGTGTTACTGGGCATTGAAAAGCCTACCGCGGGTACCGTGCTTGCTAATGGCAAAAATGTAGCCACAATTTCCAAGAGCGAATTTAAAAAACTCCGCCGCGTAATGCAGGTGGTGTATCAGGACCCGTATTCCAGTTTGGACCCGCGTATGAACGTGCGCCAACTGTTAAGCGAACCGCTGGATATTCACTGTCTGAAAAAGGACCGCGAAGAGCGGAAGGCCTTTTTAAGCGAACTGTTAAAGGCCGTCGGCCTGTCCGAAAGCCAGTTGGAGCGCTACCCGCACGAATTTTCCGGCGGCCAGCGCCAGCGCATTAATATCGCGCGCGCCTTGGCGTTAGACCCCAAAATTTTAATAGCCGATGAGCCCGTCTCCGCCTTGGACGTATCCGTTCAGGCGCAAATTTTAAATTTACTTAAAGAAATTAAAAAATCCCGCCGCCTTTCTATGCTCTTTGTAACGCACGATTTTGCCGTGGCGCGCTTTCTGTGCGACGACATTGCCGTAATGTACAAGGGGCGCATTGTGGAAAGAGCCCCGGCGGAAGCGTTGTTTACCAACCCCCAGCACCCATATACGGAAGCCTTGCTTTCGGCGGTGCCGTCGGCCACGGTGGCTAAAAAGCCCTTTGTGCCGTTTGAGGAACACCCGGAACGGTCCGCGTGGGCGTGCCCGTTTGCGCCGCGCTGCCGCTACGCCTCGGAGCAATGTAAGAGCGGGGAAAACACGTTAAAGGAAGTTTTTCCGCGCCACGCGTGTGCGTGCGGGGTATTGCCGTTTAAAGATAAAAAAAGTTCAGCAGCCGTATAGGAGCCCTTATGACGATTAACCAAAAACGTTTGGTAGAAACCTTTGTAGAACTTGCCCGGATTGACAGCGAATCCTTTTTTGAAAAGGACATCCAACAATTTTTAGCCACCAAATTAAAGGAACTCGGCTGTAAGGTGCAGGTGGATAACGCCGGGAAAAAATACAACACCACCGCGCAAGGCAACGTAATCGGCCTTTTGCCCGGTACGGTTAAAAGCGCGCCCATTGTACTTAGTTCGCATATGGATACGGTGGTGCCCGGCAATGGCGTTAAACCCGTGGTAAAGAAGGATAAAATCACCTCGGACGGAACCACCGTTTTAGGCGCGGACGACAAGGCGGGTATTGCAATTATTTTGGAAATTTTAAAAACCTTGCAAGAGCAAAAGTTGCCCCATCCGCCCGTGGAAGCCGTTTTTACGTTGACCGAAGAAAATGGTATGGCGGGAGCCAAAAATTTAGACGTTAAAAAAATCAAAGGCCGCGAGGGCATCATTTTGGATAACGAGGAATTAAATGAACTGTTAATTCAGGGTCCTGCGGTCAATACGATTGAAGTAAAAATAAAAGGCCTTGGCGCGCACGCGGGCGTATGCCCCGAAAAGGGTATCTCTGCTATTGAGGTAGCCGCCTATGCCTTGTCCATTATGAAGTTAGGCCGCATTGATAAAGAAACGGTAGCCAACTTTGGCATTATCAAGGGCGGCAATTTGACTAATGCGGTAACCGAAGATATTTATTTGAAGGGTGAAGCGCGCAGTTTGCAGAACGCCAAACTGGACAAACAGACCGCGCATATGAAGGCCTGCTTTGAAAAAGCCGTCAAACGCTATACCAAAAAAATTAACGGCAAAGTGCATAAACCCGTTTTGACGTTTACCGTTACGCCGCGCTATCCGGCCGTCAACGTGCCCAAAAATCACCCAATGGTTAAGGCTATATTGGCGGCGGGCAAAGCCCAAGGCGTAAAAATCAGCCCGGTGGCGTCCGGCGGCGGGTGCGATGCGAATATTTTAAGCGGCAAAGGCTTTACCTTGCCGAATTTGGGCGTAGGGTGCCGCGACTGCCACACGGTAAAGGAAAGTTTGCTCTTAAAAGAATTTTTTGCTGCGGCTGAAATTGCCCTTTCCGCGGTGCTGGCGTATAAGAAATAAAGGATAAGTTATGGTAAATTACATTTTTCGGCGGCTTTTGCTGTTGCCCCTAGTGGTATTGGGGGTAACTTTCCTGCTGTTCTTTTTAACCCAGCGGTTAAGCCCCGAAATGCGTGCCTCTTTGTACGTAAAGGACCCGCGCCAAATGGGCGCGCTGGAAGAGGTCATCCGCGAATATGGTTTGCGCGATAACGTATTTAAACAGTACGGCCGGTGGCTCAAAAATGTGGCGCACGGCGATTTGGGGTACAGCCCCAGCGCCAATATGCCCGTAGCCAAGGCTATCAAGGAATACCTGCCCGCCACCATACAACTGGCGTTTGTTACCATTATTTTTGTGGTCTTCTTCGGCGTATGGTTCGGGTGCGGCTCGGCTATACATAAGGATGAGTGGAAGGACGTGGTGGCGCGCCTGATATCGGTGGGGGGATTTTCACTGCCGATATTCGTACTGGGGCTTATCTTACTGATGGTATTTTACGGACAGTTGGGCTGGTTTGCCCCCGGCGGGTATTCCGTGCAGACGGATGTGATTATCCATAGCCCGATGTTTAAAACCTATACGGGCTTTTTGCTGGTGGATTCCTTGTTAAACGGCAATTTGCGCGTGTTTTGGGACGCACTATCCCACTTGGTTTTGCCGGCGGTTACGCTGTGTATCGGTTCGTTTGCCTTAATGGTGCGCGTAATGCGGTCCAGTATGCTGGAAGAGTTGAATAAAGACTATGTCCGCACCGCCCGCGCCAAAGGCCTTACCAAATGGCAAATAGTCTATAAGCACGCCGGAAAGAACGCCATTATCCCCGTGATTACCTTGGCGAGTATCCAGTTCATCCGCCTTTTGGGCGGTACTGTAATTGTGGAAACGATTTTTGATTATCCCGGCATTGGCCGCTTTGGCGTGATTGCCGCGCAGCAGTTGGATATTGCGGGCATATTGGGGTTTTCCTTAATGGTGGCGGTGCTGTTTGTGTTGGGAAATTTACTTTCGGATATTTTATATACCGCGGTGGACCCGCGTATCCGCTTGGATTAATATGATTAGTGAGCGCCTTTTAAAACGTATTTATACCAATAAAACCTCCCTCTTGGGGCTGGTGATTGTGGTTTTCTTTTTGCTGGTGGCCTTATTTGCCCCGTGGCTGGCCCCGGTGCAAAACCCAAATAACCCTTACCAACTGCCGCAAAAGAGTTACCAAATTGCGCCCCAGCCGCCCTCCGCGCAAAACTGGTTCGGCACTACGGAACAGCAGTACGACCTGTATTATGGCGTAGTGTGGGGAACGCGGCTTGCGTTTAAAATCGGGCTGACCGTAACCTTTTTTGCCTTTTTAATCGGTCTTTTTGTGGGGGGAGCCGCGGCGTATTTCGGCGGAAAATTGGACGAAATTTTAATGCGTCTGACAGATGTGGTGTTTGCGGTGCCTTCGCTGGTGCTGGCTATGGTAATTGCCGCTATGCTGGGGCCCGATATCAAAAATATGATGATAGCCCTTACCGCCGTAGCGTGGCCGTCTTATGCGCGCCTCGTGCGCGGGGATATTTTGTCCGTCAAACAACGCGACTATGTAACCGCCGCCCGCACCTTGGGCGCGCGTGGGCCGCGGGTGCTCTTGCGGCATATTTTGCCTAACTCCATTTATCCGTCTGTGGTAGTAGCCAGTTTGGATATCGGCTATGTGGTATTGACGGCGGCTTCCCTTTCCTTTTTGGGATTAGGGGCGCAACCGGGTACGGCGGATTGGGGGCAGTTAATCGCTATGGCGCGCAACTGGGTGCTCGGCACTCCCGGCCACCCGTTTGCCTATTGGTACACGGTGGTGGCGCCGGGCGGTGCGATTTTTATGTTTGTATTGGGCTGGAACCTGTTAGGGGACGCTTTTAGGGATATTTTGGACCCCCGCCAGGCTTAATTTTTACTAAAATTTAGAAAAGGGATATTTTTATATAAGAGGTGCTTATGATTCGCCGTAAAGACTTATATACTGCCTTAGCCGATAGTGCTTTCCGCTTTCCGGACAAAATTGCCCTGGTGGAAGCGGGTACCGGCAAAAAGGTTTCCTATCACGAACTTTTAATGCAGGTGGACCTCGCCGCCGATATGTTCTTTGAACACGGCATCCGCAAGGGCGACCGTGTGGCCGTGGCGCACCGCAACTCTATTGATACGGTAGTAGCCAACTTTGGGCTCTACAAGTTGGGCGCAGTGTGTATTCCGATGAACTTTATGGTTACCAAACCCGAGGAAATTGAATACATTTTAAATAACGCGGGGGCCTCTGCGGTGGTAACGCAGGCCGAATTTATCCGCCATTATGTAAAATGCCTGCCCAATTTGCCCACCGTAAAATATATTTTTACGACCGATGAAATTCCGTCCTCCGCGGCGGAGTGCCCGGTTGTGCAAAAATTCTGGGAAGAAATTAATAAATCCACCTTCCACGACGAAACCGCCGCTCCCCAAGCGGGATTAGAAGACTTGGCCTTTATTCTCTATACGTC
Source organism: Candidatus Avelusimicrobium stercoris (assembly GCF_002437085.1). Lineage (NCBI taxonomy): Bacteria > Pseudomonadati > Elusimicrobiota > Elusimicrobia > Elusimicrobiales > Elusimicrobiaceae > Candidatus Avelusimicrobium > Candidatus Avelusimicrobium stercoris. The sequence goes on from NZ_DJOA01000019.1 coordinate 21,723, forward strand.
CGGCACCACTGGTCTGCCCAAGGGCGCTATGCTTACGCACGGCAACTTGGCCTCTAACGTCATTTCGTGCGCGCAGATTTTTAAAATTAACGATAACGACTGCTTTCTGTGCTTACTGCCGATGTTCCACTCCTTTGCGTGGACCACTTGCGTAGTTATCCCGCTGTACCTTAACTTAAAAGTAGTTATCGTGGCTAACGTAATGCCCGCCAGCAAATGGTTGGGCGCAATGGGCACGGAAAAGGTAACCCTTATTTTGGCGGTCCCGCAGATTTACGCGGTGCTTTCCAAGGAAGCCAAGGGGCTAAAACGCCTTTATCTGCGCTTCTGGCCGTTTAAAAATGTGCGCTTTGGCGTATCCGGCGCGGCTCCTTTAACGCAGGAAATTAAGGATAGATTTGAAGAAAAAATCGGCGTACCGATATTGGAAGGCTACGGCCTTACCGAAACGAGCCCGGTCGTCAGCGTGAACACGGAAGAATTGCAAAAAATTAAATCCGTGGGGCCGGCTATCCCGGCAGTCAGCACCTTGGTACTGGACGACGACGGCAAAGAAGTGCCGCGTAATGCCGAGGGCGAACTGTGCGTAAAGGGGCCCAACGTGTTCCGCGGGTATTGGGGCAATGAAAAAGCCACGCACGATGCGTTTACAGAGGACGGCTGGTTTAAAACCGGCGATATTGTAACGGTGGACGACGACGGTTTTATTTTTATTAAAGACCGCAAGAAGGATATGATTATCATCAAGGGCCTAAAAGTGTTTTCGGCCCAGGTGGAAGCCGTCATTTGCGAGCATCCGGCGGTGGAAGAGTGCGCCGTAATCGGCGTGCCGGACGGCCGCGGCGGCGAATTTGTAAAGGTGTATGTGGTTAAAAAAGAAGGCGCGGAACTTTCCGATGCGGAATTTAGAAAATTCTTAAAAACGCATTTAGATAACTACAAACGCCCGCGCGATTTTGAATTTGTGGAAGCGCTACCCAAAAACGCCCTGCGCAAGGTGTTAAAACGCGAACTGCGCAAGGATGCCGTTGCCAAATTGGCCGCGCGTGGCGGATCCAACACGGAGGAACCCCTTGCTTGATTTGGCCCGTATTTTAAACGAGGTAATTCCCCAGGCGCATTATGTGGGGGGAATTGTGCGTAGCAGTTTGCTAAAACGCCAATCCTCCGACCTGGACATTACCCTGCCGCCCGAAGATGTAAAGCCGGCGGCGTTGGAATTGGCTCGCCGTTTGAAGGCAGTCTCGTTTGAAATGGACCCCGAGTTTGGCGTGTGGCGTTTGGTAACGCACAAAGACAAAATCCAAATTGATTTAACCGCCTACCAAGGCAAAGATTTAAAGGCGGACCTGCTTCGCCGTGATTTTTCCTTTAATGCGCTGGCGTACCCCGTGTCCGCCCTGCCGCAAATAGAAATTACGCCGCATAAAGACGGCACCGCCCGCGTGATTTTAAAACGTCTGCAACGCAAAAATATTGTAGATGTAAGCGGCGGCTTGCAGGCGGTGGCGGATAGGGTCATTGACGAAAACAATCCGCGCGTATTTAAAGAGGACCCGCTTCGTATGCTCCGCGCGTTCCGCTCGTCTGCGGAGTTGGGCTTTTCCATTTCTCCCCGCACCTTGGCGCAAATCAAAAAGGACCGCGCTCTTATTGTTCAGTCGGCTGGTGAACGTGTGCGCGAGGAGTTGGAGCGGCTGTTTGCCACGTCTAAGGCGTATGAAAATTTGCTTTTAATGGATGAGTGTGGCCTGCTGACCGCCTTGTTCCCCGAATTGGAAGCCCAAAGAGAGTGCGCCGAAGTCTATTACGGCAAGGGCGGCGTATTAAAGCATACGCTGGACGTTTTTAAGCGGATGGAATATTTGCTGGACCACTTGCAAAAGGCGTTCCCCAAATATGCGGCCAAACTGGCCCCGCTTGCCCAACATAAGGCCCTTTATAAAATGACGGCCCTTTTGCACGATATCGCCAAACCCGCCACCGCCAAAAAGGTGGGGGACCGGTTGCGCTTTTTCTATCACGAGGAACGGGGGGCAAAAATGGCGAAGGTGGTGTTGGAGCGCTTGCATTACAGCCGGGCCGATATCCGCTTGATTTGCGCGATGATTGGCGAGCATTTGCGCCCGTCCAATCTTGCCAGCAACGACGTAATAACCGACAAGGGCGCCTATCACTTCTTCCGCGATTTGGGCGAGGCCGGCGTGCCGATGCTTTTGCTGTGCTGGGCCGATTACACCAGTTACGTTACGGACGCGCAGTTAAAGCGCATTATGCCCAAGAGCGGCGAGCGGCTGATGAGTATTGCCCGCGCGCAGCAGACGGCCAATGTGGGCAAAACCTTGCGCCATATGCAGGTGCTTACGTTATTACTGCATAAGTATTTTGACCAACCCAAAAAGGTTCAGCCTACGCGGCTGATTACCGGGCGCGACGTAATGGACGAATTATCCCTGCCGCCCAGCCCTAAAATCGGCGAGATTTTGGAAGCCGTTTCCGTGGCGCAGGTGGAAGGAAAAGTAACAAACCGCCAAGAGGCCCTGGCGTTTATCAAGACACTGGATTTACGGGCACAGCATATTAAATAGTTGTGTACATCCGCCTAAAATTTGCTAAAATAAATGTGCGGACCCCGCTATGCGGGCGTGGTTCAATGGTAGAATGGAAGCTTCCCAAGCTTTAGACGAGGGTTCGATTCCCTTCGCCCGCTTTTTTAATCAGGAACTATTATGGAAAACGAAAATTTAGATTTGGACGTAAAACCTGCCGGAAATAAAGATTTGTGGCTGTTTCTGATTATTATAGACATTATCTTCCTGTGTGTTTTCGGTTATTTTATCTATAAACACTTTTCCGGGCGCGTATTTGATGCGCCGGCCAATGCCCCACGTGCCGAACAGGCCGAAACGGTGCAAACGTCTGAACTCCCGCAAGCCAGCGAGCCTGTGCTAGTGGAAGAAAATAAACCCGTAGAGGATAATGCTCCGGCGGCGGCCCCGGTGGAAATCCCGGTTACGGCCGTGATTGAGCAAGAGGAAAAGAAGGCCGAAGAGCCCGCCAAAGTTGAACCGGCCCCCGAAGTGAAGCAAGAGGCCAAAAAGAGCGTAATTATTGCTTCTTCTAATGGTGGCAAATACCGCCGCGTAACCTTCCGCTGGTATGGTGAAGGCAAAAAAGTGGCGATTGTGAGCGGTTTTACAATGGCTAAGCCCCAAGCGCTTAAAAAACGCAACGGGTATTGGGAAACCACCCTTTCCATTGCGCCCGGCACTTATAAATTCTTGTATGTGGTGGACGGTCAAAACACCTTGGACCCGTACTCGCAAGAAAAAGACGGACGCTCGCTGTTAATCGTCAAATAACAACTGTTTTTTTAAAAACCCCGCCCCTTACTAGGGCGGGGTTTTTTGTGCACATTTGGCTGGACGCGGCGCGGCTGGTGTTGGGCTGTTTTTGAGTTTGGGGCATATCTTACTGGGCTACACTAGGCGTGCTTTCGGGGTTTTATGCCCGTAAAAAGCCCCCGCGCCAGCAAACGCGGGGGGTGAGGTTACGACTAATTGCCCCGGGTTTCGGCACCCGAGGCAGCAGGATTTTAGCAACTTACGTTGCGTTTAATAATACTGCGCACGATACCTTCCACGCGGAAGGCCGTTTTATCGGCTACAATGGGGTTATAGCGTGGGTTTTCCGATTGCAAAATGACGTTCTCGCCGTCTTGCGTAAAACGCTTTACCATCACTTCGCCATTGTTCACGCAAACCACTACATCTTTGTTTTTTGGCTGGTGGTTTTGCTCCACAATCAGCCAATCGTGCGGGGAAATAAGGTTCTCCATAGAGTCGCCCTTGGCTTCCACCATAAAGCCCTTACAGGCAGGGAAATAAATCATACTCGGGTCCACGGGCACAATACGCGTGGGCGTACCGTCCAAAAGGGTGCCCTCGGGGCCGCATTTTGCCATACCGTACATATTTAGATAAATGACGTTGCGCTCCGGGTCCTTTAAAATAATATAGTCGCGCGGGTTGGCGGGATTGCGCTTTAAAAAGCCCTTTTTTTCCAACTGTTTAATGTGGTGAAAGACCACGCTTTTTCCGCTTACGTTTAAGCGGTCGGCCAATTCTTCCATTGTCAGCGGGTCCGAAATATTACTCTTTAAAATTTCCAACAGTTCCATTTGTTTAGGATGCAAGGCTTTCATAAGCGTTCCTTTTACTTGTTTTATTGTTCTATACTTTGTTCTATAAAATTTGTGTGTAAAAAGTCAAGCGAAATTTCCTGCGAGGTGGGGTTTAAAAAATTGCCTTATGGCCTATTAAAAAAGGGTGTTGCACAATAAATTAAATGAGTGCGGAAAATCTGCGGCCCGCAGGGTGCGGCCTGCAAGGTGCGGCGCGTAGGGAGCCATCATCCCGTAGAGTTTTTATCACGGGATCTGTTGTTGCTGTGGTTGTCATCCCCGAGGGTTTTAGTCGGGGATCCGTTGTTATCAAAAGAGAAAAACGACAGATTCCCGACTATGACTTTCGGGAATGACGCCTTTCTAAAAAAGGAGGTCATCCTGAACTGGCGGCCCGCTAGGGTTTTCAGGATCTACTTTTTGGTTTTTTTGTTGTTGTTGAGCAGTTGTTTATAAAGGGGTTGTTATCGTTTTTTTTT
>NZ_DJOA01000019.1:26461-54822 GCF_002437085.1 Candidatus Avelusimicrobium stercoris
TATAAAAGGCCGTTTTGCTCAAATATAAAGGCCTTAAAAGGAGAAAAAATGAAAGGGTTTAGTAATGTTTTATTGGCTTTTTTGTCATTCCAGGGACCGCATACGAGCGGGAACCTGGAATCCAGAAATAAAATGAGGGGTTTTTCTAATGAACAGACTGGATCCCAGGTCCACGCCTGGGATGACAACAACAACACCAGATCCCGTATAAAAACACTACGGGATGACGGCTTAACAACAAGTGTCCTCACGGTTAATATTGGTTCAATGAGTGCAGGTTTTACACTTATTGAACTATTAGTAGTTGTGCTCATTATTGGCATTTTGGCGGCGGTGGCACTGCCAAAATATGAATTAGCCGTAGCCAAAAGCCGCTTAACGGAAGTAAACATTATGCTCAAAAAAATTAGAGAAAATAACCAATTAATGAAGTTAAGCGGAAATGAGGGCGATACCGAAGCCTTGTACGAAGATACAGGCTTAACCTATTCCTCCACGGGGGGTGTGGGTGGCGCGGGTGGCGCTTCCAGCAAGAATTTTTGCTATGACCCTACTTGGGTAGGGTTTATTGTAATGCCTAAACCCTGCAAAGAGGATTCGGCTGACTATATGATTGATTTAATTGATGCAGCAGATGGAACTTACCGGCAAATCTGTATGGGAAAAACCGATTTTGGAAAAAGGCTTTGCAAAAGTGTTTGCGGTTCCGAATCGTGCGATATGATAACCAACAAACCGTCTAACTAATTAAAACCGCCCCGGGCAATAAAAAACCCGGGGCGTTGTGTTTATAACTTTTTGATAAACCTGTCAAAGGCCGCTTGGCCTTCGGGCGTACGTTTAAATACGCCCGCGTATTCCAGCACCTTGGCAAACACCTTTCCCACTTCGCTGTGCAAAATGGTTTGCGTGTTTTGCGGAGTAAAGGTGTATTTTTTAAGCAGTTCTTCGGCCCAGTCGGCGTGCTTGTTTAGTGTTTCGCTCTTTCGGATAGCGGATATATCACGCTTGATAAGCAGCGGTTCCAGGTCGGCCAGTTCCTTGGCCAGCCGCGCGGGCAGCACCGCAAGCCCCATTACCTCAATAAGGCCGATGTTTTCCTTTTTGATGTGCAAAACCTCTTGGTGGGGGTGGAAAATCCCCAACGGAAACTGCGCGGATGTTCGGTTGTTGCGCAGAACGAGGTCTATTTCAAACGCTTTGCCGCGCCGCCTGGCTATGGGCGTAATAGTGTTGTGCGGCGTATCGTTGGTGTGCGCTAAAATGTCGGCTTTTTCGTCGCTGTAAGCGCGCCATTTTTTAAGGATGTATCCGCTTGCTTCTATTAAATCTTTCTTACTTCCAACCAGGCGGATAACGCTCATCGGCCATTTGACTATGCCCGCCTTCACGCGCGGAAATTTTTTCAGTTTAAAAGTCCTTTCCTGGGGGGCTTTTTCCATCGCAAAGGTATATCGCCCACCCTGAAAGTGGTCGTGCGTTAAAATGGACCCGCCGACGATAGGCAAATCCGCGTTGGAGCCGATAAAATAATGCGGTAAAAAGTCCACAAAATTAAGCAGGCGCGCAAAGGTGGTTTGGGAAATCTTCATCGGTTCGTGGTGTCCGGAAAGGAAGATACAATGCTCGTTGTAATACACATACGGCGAGTATTGCAAATACCACGGGTCCCCGTCCTTTAATACGTCCAGCGCAATTAAGCGCAGGTTTTGGCGCGCCGGGTGATTAATCCGCCCCGCGTAGCCCTCGTTTTCTTTGCACAGCAGGCACAGGGGATAGGCGGATGCCTTGGCTTTTAAGGCGGCGGCGATGTCCTGCGGGCTCTTTTCGGGCTTGGACATATTAATCGTGATGTCCAATGTGCCGTATGGGGTGCGCGTCTTCCAAGCCAGGTTTTTAGCCACGCGTTCGGTGCGAATGTAGTCTAACGCGCGGGCGTCGTGGTAAAACTTGTCTGTGGCGGATTTGGGGCTCTTTTTGTGCAGTGTAAAGAACTCTTCGGTAACCGCAGAGGGCAAGCCCGCAAACACGCCCATTAATTTCGTGTCAAACAAATCGCGCATTGTAACCGTATCGGGCGAAATGAGGTTCTTTTCAACTGCCCAGTCGCAAATGTTTTTTAAAATTTCGCACGGAAATTTAGGCGTTTTACCCTTAAAGCCGCTGGGGGTGTATTCGTCCAAGTGCAGGAGAAATAACAGTTGGTTTACCGCCCAAGCGCGGTCGCGCGTCGCAAGCAGTTTTTCGTTTACCGCGTAGGCAACTAATTGGTCAATCAGTAAGTTGATGTCCATAGATAGAAATCTCCTAGTATTTGCGGTGCTGTTCCCAGTTCCAGGCGGTTTCAATAATGCGGGCCAAGTTATACTGCGGTTTCCAGCCCAGCGCCTTTTCAGCCTTGGCGCTGTCCGCCACCAACACGGCCGGGTCGCCCGCGCGGCGGGGGGCGTTTTCTACCTTAAAATCTATGCCCGTAATGCGTTTGGCTTCTTTGACGAGTTCGGCCACGGAAAAACCGTTCCCGCTGCCCAAGTTAAAGCGTTCGCTGACGTTGTCTTTAACCATTTTTTCAAGCGCCAAAATGTGCGCGCGGGCCAAATCGTTGACGTGAACGTAATCGCGTACGCAGGTTCCGTCCGGCGTGGGGTAGTCCGTGCCGAACATTTTAATAGAGGGGCGTTTGCCCGCGGCGGCTTGCAGAACAATGGGAATTAAGTGCGTTTCGGGGGTGTGCGATTCTCCAATTTCGCCCGAATCGTCCGCGCCGCTTGCATTAAAGTAGCGCAGAGCCGTGGCCTTTAAGCCGTAGGCGGTGTCAAAATCCGCAAGCATTTTTTCCACCATTAACTTGGTGTTGCCGTAGGGGTTAATGGGATTTTGCGGGTGGGTTTCGTCAATTTTGGGGCGGATAGGTTCGCCAAAGGTGGCCGCCGTGGAGGAAAACACAAAGTATTTAATGTGATTTTCCACCAATGCGTCCAGTAAATCCAGCACCTTGGCTACGTTGTTGTGGTAATATTTGGACGGCTCCTTGACGCTTTCGCCCACTTCGGCAAACGCGGCAAAGTGCATTACGGCCTCTATGCCGTATTTTTTAAATACTTCGGTTAAGCGGGCTTTGTCGCCCAAGTCGCCCAGTTCAAAGGGGTAGTTGGCTACGGCTTCCCTGTGCCCTTTGGAAAGATTATCAAATACGACCGGATTATAGCCCTGTTTGGCGAGCATCCGCACCATATGGGAGCCAATGTAGCCCGCGCCGCCAATTACTAAAATGTTCTTCATAGATTGTCCTCCAATAAAATTAACCTTTCCGGGGTGTTTAGCCCCGGACTAAAATTTTTTAGTACATCTTTTCTTCCTGCCGCGCCGGACCGCCGACGGAAGCAATATAAAAGTCCGCTTTGAGGCCTGTTTTGTCGTGGTAGATTTTGCCCACGTTATCAATAAAATGTTTTACGTCCGCGTCCTTTACCAAGGCAATCGCGCACCCGCCAAAGCCCGCGCCCGTCATCCGCGCACTCAAGACGCCCGGCTGCTGCCAGGCAGCCTCGGCCAAGGTGTCTAATTCCTTGCCGGTAACTTCGTAATCGTCGCGCAGGGAAATGTGGGACTCGTTCATTAATTTGCCGAAGGTCTTTAAATCGCCTGCCTTTAAGCGTTCCACCGCCTGCAAGGTGCGCTGGTTTTCATATACGGCGTGCTTGGCGCGTTTGCGTTCGGTCGGGTTGGTGATTAAATCCTTATTTTTTTCAAATTCGTCTATGGATAAATCGCCCAAGGACTTAATGGGCAGTTTGGTTTGCAGTGCCTTTAAGGCGCGTTCGCACTCGCCGCGGCGCTCGTTGTATTTGGAGTCCGCCAGTTCGCGGCGTTTGTTCGTGTTCATAATGACGATAGACACGCCCTTTAAATCCAGCGGGGCGTATTCGTAATTGAGCGTGTTGCAGTCTAAAAGTATGGCGCAGCCCTCTTTGCCCATACCAATAGCAAATTGGTCCATAATGCCGCAGTTCATCCCCACGAATTTATTTTCGGCTTCTTGGCAGAATTTCACCAATTCCACCTGCGGAATATAGAGGTTAAACACCTTGTTCATCGCTACGGCGGTAGCCAGTTCTATGGACGCAGAGGACGACAGCCCCGCCCCGTTGGGGATGTCTCCCCAGTACATCAGTTCAAAACCTTGGTCAATGTCGTAACCGTGGTTTTGGAGCGTTTTAATAACGCCCAGCGGATAGTTGGCCCAGTCCTGTTTTTTATCGTAGGAAATATTGTTTAAATCTGCGTCTATAATGCCTTTTTCGGGAAAGTTGAGCGAGTAAAGGCGGATTTTTTTGTCGTCTCGTTTGCAAAACACGCAATGCGTGCCGAACGAGAGCGCGCACGGGAAGACGTGCCCGCCGTTATAGTCGGTATGTTCGCCGATTAAATTAACGCGCCCCGGAGCAAAAAAGTAGAGTTTTTCCTTTTTAAAGACTTCGTTGAATTTGCTTCTTAAAGCCAGTTGGTTCATAGTTATCCCCTTGGCGCCACGGCGCCTGTGTTAAAGCACGGTCATTTTTAATTTCCAAACAAATTTGTCTTTGGGCTCTATTACGGCGGTGCGGCACAGTTTGTTGGCGACGTATAAATCGTCAAACTCGCCCGTGCACGGTTCCAAGGCGATGTTGTAATCGCCGCGGTAGCCGCCCTGTGTCTTCCAAATGCCCAAATAAGGTATTTTTTTACCGTCGTAATCGTAGCGGAGTTCTTCGCCTGTGTCGGTATGCTCAATGGCGCACCAGCCGGCTAAATTAAGCGCGGTAAAGTAAAATTTTTCGCAGTTGCCCGCACTTGCGGGTTCGGTGGCGGCGAGGTCTATCTTCTGTCCGTGTACATCGGTAGCATAGGGATAGGAATAGCGCGAACCCCACACGCCCAAATGCTGGGTGGAGTGTTCCACCGTCATTACTTGGGTTAAATTTTCCGGCACGATTAGGCGCGTGGCGGGGGAACACGCCAGCAAACAATGCGGCGTCCAAATAAATTTAAATTCCTCGCACGAGGTGTTTTCCACTTCGTATTCAAAGATGATTTCGTTTTGGTTTAACGTCGTCCGGCGGGAAAAAATATACGGGAAAACCTGGCTTTTGGTAAACGCCTTTACCGATTTCCCGTCCGGCGAGGCGACGCCTTCCCAAGGCAGCGTCCACACTTCGCCGTGGTCCGGCACGGGCAGGCCTTTGTAAGCCCCGTCCGGGTACGGACAGGCGTCAATAGAGGGGAACACTTCGTCAAAGCCGCTGGAATCGTACGCGGAAAACGGCGCGCCGTATTCGGGTATGCGCAAGGTATCTTCCTTGGATTGGAACAGCCACTCCCGGCCTGTTTTCTTGCTGATTAAACTGGCCAGTTTGAACCCGTAACCGGGCAGAAAAGTCAGGCGCAGGGTTTCATTTTCCAGCACAAGGGCGGAAAGCCCTTTATAGACGACTTCGGTCATAAGGTTCCTCTAGTGTGTAAAAGCGGAATTATTTTTCCGTAAATTTATCAAACGGATACGGCATAATGTCGCGCAGTTGCTTTTTATAGGCGATGCGCTTGGTTCCGTTTAATACGGCAATGTATATGGGCGTATCAGGCGCCATAAACTCGCTCATTACCTGGCGGCAAGCACCGCAAGGCGAGTTAAACGTCAGCCCGGGCAATTTTTGCGTGATGAGGGCCAGCGCGCGGAAACGGCGTTTACCCGCACTGACGGCCGCGAATATCGCGTTGCGTTCAGCACACACGGTCAGCCCATAGGAAGCGTTTTCAATATTGGTGCCTGCGAAGATATGGTTATCCTCCGTAAGCACGGCCGCACCTACTTTAAATTTGGAGTAGGGCGAGTAGGAATTTTCCCGCGCGTTCTGCGCGGCGTCTAACAGACTTTTTTCTTCGTCTTTGCTCAGCGGTATTCTCATACTCTTATTCTATAATAAAGTAACAAAAAGTCAACCCTTTTTTTGTACGCGCGTACGGCGCTGTGTTATAATAAGGGTATGAAAAAGATACTTTTAATTGCTTTATGCGTGGGCCTTTTGTATTGGGCTTTTGGACCGGAAAAGGCGGAAATTAAAAACCTGCATAACCCCGGTTTAGCCGTGGTGGCGTTTGGCGATAGTTTAACGGCCGGATACGGCGCCGGGAGGGAAAATTCCTACCCCAGCGTGCTTGCCAAAAGGATTAGTCGCCCGGTGGTGAATTTGGGTTTGTCCGGCGATACGGGCGCGGCGGCCCCGGTGCGTTTGGAATATGTGCTGGAACAAAACCCGTATATGGTGTTAATTGAGTTCGGCGGAAACGATTTTATGCGCGGGGTAGGTTTAGAGGAAACGGAGAAATCTATCCGGCAAATTGTGGACGCGGTCCAGCAGGCGGGGGCCATAGCCGTACTGGTAGATACGGGGGGATATTCCCAAATGGCGCGTTACACTAAACTTTATAAACGGATTGCCAAGGAAACGGGCTCCGTTTTTGTGCCGGGCATTTTGGACGGCATCTTCCACCAAAATAAATACAAATCAGACCAAATCCATCCCAACGCCGCGGGGTACGAAATTGTTGCCGACCGCGTGCATAAGGCTATCAAACCGTATTTATAATTAAATAAAAGGGTTATAGGCCCATTGGAGAAGGGCTTGGCGTTGCTTGGGACGGCACAAAATATCCCCCGGCAGACAATTTCTTTCTACTTGTACCAAATGCCGTTTAAAATTTTTCCAGCGGGCTATTTGCAGTTCATCTAGTTGGGGAATCCTCCGCCCTAACCAATATCTACAATACCATTGAAACCACCCTCGCGGATCCGGAGATAAAATCCACCCTCGTTTTAGCCACTCGCTTCTGTCTAGGCGGGCTTTCACTCCAAAACAGTTTAAGGTGATGTCGGGGCGGGTGTAATTTAGTTTGGCCTTTATAAACCACTCGGCTGGAAATTCATCGGTACAATCGGTCAAATAATGCCCTTCAAATACGCCCATTTCTAACATTTGCATAGGGGTCAGTTGTGGTGAAAAAGTCAAATTTCTTCCAGGCTGTTCTTCCAGCAAGTAAGAATAATTCCTTTGCATTTTGTCTTTCACCGTAATTTGAATGCCCTGTTGGTATTTAGATAAGGATTTTTTCATAAGCACCTCTTTTATTTTAGGATAATAAAAAAGGCGCTTGCGGATAATGTAAAAAAGAGGTTAGAAAAACGCCCCGGGCAAATGAAAAACCCGGGGCGTTTACCTTACTTTTTGATAATTTTCAGGGGTTCTAGTACGCGGTCGTAACCGGTGGCGGCTACAATGCGCCCTTTGAAAATACAGCCGGGCGTAACGGGCTTGGTAAAGGTTACCCGTCCGTCAATATCCGGCGCATCCTTATAGGTGCGGCCAAAATCCGCGCCGTCCGCAATGGCTTCCAGTTCCGTGCCGATAAGTTTTTGGTTGATTCTATCAATCACGCGGCTTTGCACTTCTTCCAGTTCGCGTGCGCGGCGGTGCTTTACACTTGCCGGGATTTGCTTCATATCATAGGCGGCGGTGCCTTTTTCGCGGAAGTATTCAAACACGCCCATATTGTCAAATTCGTATTCGCGTACAAAGTCCTTTAATTCTTCAAAGTCCTGCTCCGTTTCTTCCGGGAACCCCACAATAAAGTTGGTGCGCAGGGAAACGTCCGGGATTTCCTTTTTGAGCATATCCAGCGTGGCGCGCACTTTTTTGCCGTCGCACTGGCGCTTCATATTTTTAAGCACCGGGTCCGCGATGTGCTGCAACGGAATATCCACATAATGGAAAATCTTTTCTTCCCCGGCGATAAGTTGCGCCAGTTCGCGCGTAACCATATTGGGGTACGCATACATAATGCGTAGCCGCCCCAGTCCGCGGATTTTTAACAATTTTTTAAGCAATTCCGTCACTTGCGGTTTTTTATACAGGTCAATCCCGTAGGACGTGGTGTCCTGCGCGATAAGGGAAATTTCCTTCACGCCGTTTTGCGTCATCAGGCGCGCTTCCTGCACCACTTGCTCCATTGGTTTGGAGCGATATGCCCCACGGATAAAGGGAATCGTGCAATAAGCACAGCGGTAGTTGCACCCGTCGGCAATTTTTAAATAGGCGGTGTGCGAGGCCGTCAGACTCATTTTGTACTCGGGAATATACAGGGCGTTTGCCAAGGACTCCAAAAACAAGCCGTTCTGCCCGATAATATCCTCAATATGTTCCTGCGCGGCAATGGAGAAAACTAAATCCGCTTCCGGGAAGTCCTTTGACATTTTATCCTTGTAGCGGTCCACCATACAGCCGGTAACGGCCACACGTTTGATTTTGCCCTCTTTTTTAAGTTCCAGCGCGCGTCGTATTTCGGCCGTGCCTTCTTTGACGGCGGAGGAAATAAATCCGCAGGTGTTAATAATAACGGTGTCGGCTTCCTCGGGAGAGAAGACGAGTTCGTGCCCGCTGGCCAAAAGCCGGGCGGAAAATTCTTCACTATTGGTTAAGTTTTTGGGGCAACCCAAACTGATAAGATAAAATTTCATACTTATATTTTACTAAATTGGCCTTTCGGTTAGACGGCTACGTCCTCTTTTTCGGCGGGTTTGCCGTCGTCGTCCTCGTCATCGTTGCCGAGCAGCGCCATACCAAACGTAACTACGCCGATACGCCCGATAAGCATCGTGCCGATAATAATCAATTTGCCTAGCCACGAAAGGTGGGCCGTAATCCCCGTGGATAAACCCGAGGTACTCAATGCGGCGGAGGCTTCAAATACTAAATCTAAAAACGGCAGTTTTTCCGTCCACGTCAACAGGAAAATACTGGCAAACAGCATTAACGCATAGAGCAAAAATGTGGAGGTGGCCGCGTACATCCGCACCAAGGGCAACCGGCGGCCCATCATTTCCACGCGCTCGTGCAGACGCAGTCGGTTGTACATAATCGCCATTACGCTTACAAATGCGGTTGTTTTGATGCCGCCCGCCGTGCCGGAGGGGGAGCCGCCAATGCTCATAAGCAAAATTAAAATTAGCAAAGAACACGAGGACATAATGTTTATTCCCACAGTGTTGAACCCGGCGGTAGTCATCGCGGCGACGGACTGGAAGAAGGCTTCCCAAAACGAAAGCCCCGGCGTGGTTACAAATAAGGTAAATGTGCCGAACGCAACCATTACAAGCGTGGAAAGACATATAAGTTTGGTGGTAAAGGAAATCTCTTTCGTGCGGCGGCAGATAAAGTTAAACAGGTCCGTTACCACAATAAAACCCATTGCGCCCGCCAACATCAGGCAGGACATTACCAAGTTAATGGTTTTGCTGTCTGCGAAGTTTTCCAAACTGTTGTTCCAAAGCGAAAAACCCGCCGTACAAAACGCGGAAACGCTGTGGAAAATGCTATACCAGGCCGCCTGTAAAATCGTATAGTCGTGGTGGCGGAAATAATTAAACAAAAAGACTGCGCCGATACTTTCGGCAATGACCGTAAAGGCGAGCGCGGCCCACAGAAAGTCGGACAGTTTTAATGTATTGGGCAAGGCCACCTCGGCGGTGAGGGCGTCCTGCTGGCTTTTGCGCAGTCGGTGCTTTTGGGAAAAGGACAAATACACAAACGAGGCGAACGTCATATATCCCACGCCGCCCACTTGAATAAGAATTAATACCACCAATTTGCCCAAAAATGTGTACGAGTCAGCAAAGTTTACGCTGTTGAGCCCGGCGGTGGAGACGGCCGCCGCAGCCGTGAAGAGGTTATCCAAAAACGAAACGTGTACCGTATTCATAAACGGTAGCGAAAGGATAATCCACCCGATAAGCGTGTAGGACAAAACGGTTTGGGCGATGTTTTGGTGCGGGGTTAGGCGCACGAGAAACAGCGAATATTTTTTGAGTGTGATTTTGGTAAATTCTTTTACTTCGGCATATACCTGATGCCAGTTAATTTTTCCCATAAAATTATTATAGTAAATCCTGAGCCTTGCAGGCCGCACGCTGCGCGCCGCCACTCAATGCGCAGGGCGGCGATTGGTGGAGCCGGCAGACACTCGGAAATAACAACTAAAAGGAAAAAGTCGTTACAGACCGTTAGAATAAAAAACACCCCGGAAAAGTAAAATCCCGGGGTGGTATAATCTCTTGTCTGTTAAACTTATTTGGTGGGTACGCCGCCTGTTAAGTCCTTGATAGCGGCTACCGCGCCCAACACATTGGAGGCTTCGTAGGGCATATAGACGATTTTGTTGTCCTTTCCTTCGGTCATTTTGGTTAAGGCTTCAATGTATTTGAGCGAAATCATATAACTGGCCGGGTTGGAGGATTGGGCCACCGTGGCGGCTACAATCTTGACTGATTCGGCTTCCGCCTGCGCCACCTTGATTTTGGCTTCCGCCACACCTTCCGCCTGCAAAATGGCGGATTGCTTTAACCCTTCGGCCTTTTTAATTTCGCTTTCGCGCACGGCTTCGGCCTTTAAAATTTGGGCCGTTTTCGTACCTTCGGCTTCCGTTACCATTGCGCGGCGGTCGCGTTCGGCCTTCATTTGTTTTTCCATCGCTTCGCGGATGGCGGCGGGGGGAATAATGTCCTGCAATTCCACGCGGTTGACCTTTACGCCCCACTTGTTGGACGCGTCGTCCAAAATTACCTGCAATTTGCTGTTGATGATTTCGCGCGAGGTAAGCGTTTGGTCCAAGTCCATTTCGCCAATGATGTTTCTTAACGTGGTTTGCGTTAATTTTTCAATGGCGGTGGGCAGCGATTCCACCTTGTAGGCGGCTTTAATCGGGTCCGTGATTTGAAAATAGAGCAAGGCGTTAATTTCAATGCCTACGTTATCCTTGGTGATTACGCTCTGGCGCGGGAAGTCATACACCGTTTCGCGCATATCAATCGTGTCGCGCATTTCCATAAACGGCACAGAGCGCGTGCGCCCCGTGGAGTCCAAATATTCCCGGCTGTTGCGCCACTCCATTAAGTGCGGTTTATCCATAAGCGGGATAATCCAGTTAATGCCCGGGTTCAGCGTTTCCAAATATTTACCGAAACGCTCAATAATAATCACCTGCGCCTGGCGCACAATCACAATGCCCTTGGCGATGATGACGATGACAAAGAAGATAAAAGCGGCTAAAAAAATCAGCCCGAAGTTCCCTGCGGTTTCTGTCATAGACTGCTCCTTTTTTTATGTTACGCCCGTAGGCGTTCCTGCCAAATTATTGTTTGCGTACCGTTAAGGTTACGCCGTCCAACTTTTCCACCACGCATTTAGCGCCCACATTTAAAGGCTCTTTGGCGGTGGCCTTCCAACTTTCGCCTTCTACCTTTACGCGACCTGTACCCTTTACGGGGTCAATGGCGATTTCCACCACGGCGGGCTTGCCAAGCACGTCCTCTGCGGGTGTTTTAACGGCCTTGGCCTTGCCGTAGAGGTGTTTTAAGGCAAACGGGCGCACGCCTATCCAAGCAATGGCGGAAATGGCGGCAAATACGCCTACTTGGGCCCATAAACCAAGCCCAAAATAGGCCACCGCGGCCGCGCCCAACAGGCCGGTACCCAAACACGCGAGCGAAAACTCCATAGAAAACATCTCGCCCACGAAACAACCCACGGCGATAATTAACCATACATAATAGTTCATTTTTTTCTCCTTGGGGTTAGCCCTTGATAATATCCAAATAGCCGCGCAGGTATTTTAAACGCCTTTCGTCGCGGATTTTGTTTAAGGCATAAATCATATTGGCGATGAAACGCCGGATAATCAAGCGGGAGGAAAGCGGGGTTAAAAAGGCGTTATTCCAGGCCAGTTGGCGGACCTCAATGTATTGGCGGCAGTCGCGCTCGCTTAATACTTTGCCGTTGTCCAAGGGGTCAATAAACAGGGCCTCGCCCGTTGCGGGGTTTTGTAAATTTACCAGAATCCGCCCGGCTAAATCAATGAGGTTTACGTCTAATCCAAAGCGTTGTCCCAAGACGGTATATAAGCAAGCCATACACAGCCCGGAGCCGCGTTTTTTGGCTAAAAAGCGCGAAAAGGACATATCCTTTATGTCTGCGCTGGTGGATAAGGCGGAAAATTGGCGGACATTAAAAATATAATGGCCCAAAATAGCGGCAATTTCGCCGTAATTAGCGGCGTTTAATAAGGCCGGGCGCAAGTCCTGCGCCATACGGTCTAACGGTGCGGCAATATCCCCGCGCGCGGTGGTAGGGCTGGTAAATTTGGCCAGTAACGTGAGGCCCTCTTCCAAGTCCGGGTTGATTTTGGCACAGTAGCGCGCCAAGGCTTTGGAAAGGTCTTCCCAGCAGATTTCTTCCAGCGTGCGCACGACGGTGCGCGGCGCAGAGGATTGGAATTCCTCTTGCATTACGCGCTCCACTTGGTCGGGGGTTTGCTTGATAGCGGCGGCCAAAGCGTTCTTCAAAACGGGGCCGTAAGTGTCGCCCTCCGTTTCCAAGAGTTTAATAAGTGCTTTGATACCGTCGTAACCGAGAATAGCCATATAATAAAAGATAGCAAATTGGGGGTGTTTTTTCTACTATTTTTTGAGGCGCTTTTATTGACGATAATTCAAATGAAAACCCCACCCGGGAATATCCCAAGGGTGGGGTGTTTCAGCAATATCGCTTCAAAAAAGTTATTGGATATCTTTTTCGTTGGCGGTGATTTGCAAGACTACGCGGCGGTTCTGCGCGCGGCCGGCAGCGGTGGCGTTGCTGGCAATCGGGTTAGCGGAACCATAGCCCACATAGGTAATGCTCTTGGTCTTTAAACCGCTGCCCAAGAGGAAATCATACACGGCTTTGGCGCGTTGGGTGGAAAGTTTGTTGTTAATCGCGTCAGAACCGGTAGAATCGGTGTATCCCTGTACCACAATGCGGTTTTTGGGGTATTTTTTGAACACTCTGTTCAGGTCCGTCAGCGTCTGCATAGAATCAGCGCTCAGTTCGGAACTGCCGGTAGCGAACAAAATATCGTTCTTCAAGTAAACTTGAATACCGTTGTCGGTTTTAACTACTTCGGCAATTTTGGCCAGTTCCTTGGCTTGTCTGTCGTAATAGTTGCCCAACGCACCGCCTACGGCCAAGCCCGCGAGCGCGCCGTAAATAGCGCCGTGTTCGCTCTTGTGGCCGGAGTTGTTGGCGATGATAGCGCCGGCAGCCGCACCTACGGCAGCGCCGCCAGCGGCGCCCCAAGCGGTTCTTTTGCCGGGGGTGGTGCAGGCCGCGCTCAAAAGGGCGCAAACCGTGCAAAGCAAAACAACTTTCTTCATACTAGATGTATCTCCTTGTACAGCATTTTTAAAGTATATATATTTTACTTTTTTTGACGTTTGCTTCAAAGTATTTTTGATAAAAAAACCGGCCCCCTGTAAAGGAGGCCGGTTTGAAAAACTTAACTTGCGTTAGAACAAATAGCGCACTTTAAGCGTGCCCGTGTGGGAATTGTAATCTTGGCGGAAGTTGCCTTCGTAGCCAAGGAGCGCTTCCCAATTATCGGACAGGTAAGCCGACACGGAAGCACCCGCTTCAACGCCCAAGCGGTGCAAGCGTTCGCCGGAAATGGAGTAGTTGCTCCCATTGGGCAGAACCACATTTCCCTGCGCGTTGTCGCTTACAAAATCGTACGACAAGCCCGCGTGCAACTGCGGCAGTAAGCGCAAGGCGGACGAAGCATATACTTCATTTTTAAGCGTTACACCCAGCACACCGGAGAGATAAGAATTTTGCTCGGCGGAAACGGCTTGGTCGGCAGAATCTTTGTATCCTTCCTGTTGCAGGTTGATGTAGCGCAAGCCCAAGGTGGGGGTAAACATATCAGTCAGTTCATACCCCGCGGTGGCTTGGGCAGAATAGGATTTAACGTGATAATCCGCATTTACGTTTAAGCCGGGCAGATATTTGGCTTCTTCGTATTTGGAATCGCCGTAACCCAAGGACGCTTGCACATAGAAGCGGCTGGGGCGGTATTGGCCATAGACAAAGAAGTTATCGCCTAAAATGCGGTCGTGGCGACCGTCGGACGATACATTGGTATGCGTGTAAGCATAGCCTGCCCCGAGCAAAATATCGTCGTTTACGGCAGTATCTGCACCAAAGGCAAGGCCGGTGCTGCTGCCCGTAAAGGCGGCAGTATCAGCGGCTTCCTTGTGCGATTTATTGAGTAATCCCTGCATCCAAATGGAGTAGGAACCTTGTTTTTGAACTTTTTGCTCATCGTCCAACGCAAAGGCCTGCGGGGCTGCATTGGCCGCGGTGTCCATACGGGTTTGCAGGGAGTTGAACACCTCGCGCGCGATAGAACCGTGTACTACCTGTTTGGCGGAAGCCGCTTCCGGCGCGACGGCGTTGGTGGCCGCTACGGCCGCGGAAACATCGGTTTGAGCCAAGCGGTTGATGACGTCGGCCGTTTGGTTGGCGGCATCGGAGCCCATATCGGACGAATTGGTAAACGCGTTGATAACATTGGCGTTATTGGCGTTTCCGCCCGCGTTGGCAATTTCTTTATTGGTTTCTTCCTGCGTTTTGCGTACGGCGGTAACAATGTTGTTATCAAAGGTTACATTGTAGAGCGCGTTGGACGCGTCCGCCATAGCAAAGGAACCGTTTTTAACATCGGTTCCGTTGGTCAGTTCGTGGCTGATGCCCGTGGTGTCGGTCAAAAAGTCGCGAGAGAGCGTAACCAGCAGTTTGGCGCTGTCGCTGGCGTTTTCACCAATGGTAATGGTGTTGGCTTTCAGGTTGCCCATCGTATCGTTGCCAAATTCCACGGCCAAAGTAGCGCCGTTGTCAAAGGCAATGCTGTCCGCTTCCGCGGTGCTTTGGCCCAGGTTCAGCACAGACGAACCTTTTACGTTCAAAGCGCCGTTACCCGTAATGCCTCCCGCCAAAGTGGTGGTGCCGGAATTGATATTTAACGTACCGTCATTATGAATATCGTTCGCAACTCCATTAGCGGTGTTGTCCGCAAAGGTGTTGTTGCCTTCCAGGTTCAAAACGGCTTTGTTGGCGTTGAAAATAGCGCCGCCTTTGGTGCCGGCCTTGTTACCCGTAAAGGTGGAGTTTTTGATGGTGTTGGGGTTGCCATTGCCGCCAATTAAGTAGTTGGCAATCGCGCCACCCTCTTCCGAGGCAATGTTATCCGCAAAGGTTACATTGTCCAATTTAATATAGGCCACCGGATCCTCTGGGGTCCCCTGCCCTTGATTGGTAGAGGCAATCGCGCCCCCGCGGTTACCTTTATTGCCCGTGAAAGAGGAATCTTTCATCGTTAATTGGCCCCAACCGCCAACGTAAATAGCACCGCCTTCACCTTGATTCATGGTGCTTTCATTATTAGTGAAACTTGTTTTCGTGATTTCCGCTTCGGAATATACACCAATCGCACCAGCACCATCTGCTGCAGTATTTGTGATAAATTCCGAATTAAGGATAGTTAATTTACCGCCGGCATCTTTCGGCCCGGGGGCAGGGGTTGCTTGCAAAATGGCACCACCT
Source organism: Candidatus Avelusimicrobium stercoris (assembly GCF_002437085.1). Taxonomy (NCBI): domain Bacteria; kingdom Pseudomonadati; phylum Elusimicrobiota; class Elusimicrobia; order Elusimicrobiales; family Elusimicrobiaceae; genus Candidatus Avelusimicrobium; species Candidatus Avelusimicrobium stercoris. Next base: position 41,965 of record NZ_DJOA01000019.1, read on the forward strand.
TGCGAAGAGGCTTTATTGTCAAGAAATTTGCCTCCATCAATTTTAATAAAGGCATTGTTTTGAAATATAGCACCACCTTCATCAGAAGTATTGGCTTTAAAAGTCGTGTTTTTAATGTCGGTTAAAGCGGTGCCACGGCCACTACCAGCAGTAATATCATTGGTAAACAATGCGCCTCCACGACCAGGTTCGTCTTCTCCACGGCCAGGTGCATTATTTTGAGAGAAAATGGTATCTTCTAAGGAAAGGTCCGCATGCGTCAAAATTGCACCACCCAGAGGGGAGTTGTTGTTGGTAAATGACGAATTGGCATTGATTGTCAAAGTTCCCCAGTTGGAGATTGCTCCGCCATAGGAAGTTCCTTTGTTACCGTCAAAGGTGCTTCCAGCAATGGTCAGGGCCCCTTTGTTACCACCTTTATCAACTTTACCATTGTTGTAAATGGCACCGCCTTCATTGGCCTCGTTATTTGTAAAGGAGGTATTGCTGATAGAGACGAAGCCCTCTTTTGTATTGCTGTTGTAAAAGGTGTTGTAGAAGGCCCCGCCTTTTTCAGCCGCTTTATTACCTGCAAAATTAGAATCTACAATATCTAATTTCGCTAATTTATTGTTGGCTTTATCGTGTTCGCGGGTAGCCAAGGCTCCACCATTGATAGAGGACATATTGTCCTTGAAGGTATTTTGGTTCAATGTCGTTAAGGATTCTGCTCCCAAGAACATTGCGCCACCACCGCCAGTGCCGCCTTCTACGGTGTTACCAGTAAAGGTAACATAGTTTAAATCAGCCTTAGAAAATAAACCGACAGCCCCACCACCTTCGGCATTACTGGCTTTAGCGCTATTGTTGGTAAAGGCCACATTGTTCATTTGCAGTGTGTTAAGCGGGTTTCCTTTTTTGTGCAAAGCCAAATAAATTGCCCCAGCTCCTGCTTCACTGTCAACAGCGTTGTTGTCCCTAAATTCAGTATTTGTAATGGTGGTATTACCGCGCAGGAATAGAGCTCCTCCCGCATTGGCTGTGTTATTTGCAAAAGTTCCACCTTGAATGTTTAATTGAGCATTGTAATCTTTATTTTCAATAGCACCCCCTAAGTCGTTTGTGCTGTTTGTAGAAAAGTTTACATTGCGAGTAGTAAGTTTGCTTTCGTTTAGTATAGCGCCGTCTGTATAGTTTTTATAGTCCACGTCAGAAAGAGTTGTTTCTTCCGTGATGATTTCATGCGCAGCGAAAGCAGGCGTACCATATGTAGCAAGCAGGCTGGCGCTTAACGTAAGTGCCAGCGTTTTGTGCAAAATAGGATTCATTATGTCTCCTGTGTAAAATCAAGTTTTTGGATAGTCTGCACGAAGAACACCTAAATGCTTCCAAAAACCAAGCGAGTGTGGGATACTGCGGGCTTGTTTTTCATTCCTCCTACAAAAACGAGAAACAAACTGTCAGCCCATCCTCACGGGTAGTACAACGGCGGACGCGTAAGCGTCCGCCACATAATTAAATTATAGCATACAGAAAGCAAAAGCAAAAGCAAAAGCAAAAGCACTTCTACCGTCTGAATAGTTCTCTTTTTGTTTGGGTTGTTTGGGTTGCAAAAATTTTTGAGTAGATTTTAAAAAACGGAAAATCGGTCATTTTGTATAATTCTTTTGTATTAACTACCGTCCACGGGCGTCCAGCGGAAAAAACTTTTTGTAAAGTAACCCCTTTGGCACGCACTTTATACATTAAAGGCCCATAGGTAATTTTGCCCGTTTGGGCTTGGCGGATAAATGCGGGCGTTAGGGGCGGCGGGGGAAGTTTTGACGAGGGCAGGCGTGCGTAACGCGTAAGCACGGCCGCCTCAAAGGCGGGCCAATCCTGTTTGGTGGCCGCTTGGTGTTCGGCGGATAGGGTTGGAGTTAAAAAAGTGCAACTTTTGTAATAATCGGGGTGCGCTTCCGTCTTTTGGCGCATAAAGGCCACTTGCTTGGCAGTAGCCAGCACTTCATCAGCCAGCGTCAGGGGCCAGATAAAGCCGTTTTGCTCGGCCAATAGGTCATTTTTGGCGTGGAATTTTTCGTGCCGGTAGAGCGGAGCCAAACAGCGCGCCAAAAGTTCAGGCGTTGGCTCCTGGGTTCGCTTGAACCATTTTTTTAAAGCCGGTTTAGAGAGATAAAAGCGCTTTTTTTGCCTGTCCCACCGGGCGAGTTGCCCGCGCGCGTGGGGGCGCTCCAAATAAAATACAACGGGCGTTTTTTCGCCCGCTTCTTGCGCGAGGGGCGCGGCGGCTTGAATTAGCAAATCTTGCAAAGGGGTGGCCCCCAACGAAAGGGGAAAAAATAAAAGCCCAAAAAGAAGCGCGCGGATTTTCATATCAAAATTTTAGCAATTAACGGGTAAAAATAAAAAGCCCCGCTCGTGGCGGGGCTTTTGCCATACAACTAATAAACTATTTGATTTCCAATTCCACGCGGCGGTTTTTGGCGCGGCCTTCGCGGGTTTTGTTGGAAGCAACCGGGTTCGCTTCGCCGTAACCGATGAAGGATACGTTTTTAGCGGGGACGCCTTCTTTCACCAGTTCCAACGCTACGGCTTTGGCGCGGCGCTGGGAAAGGTCCATATTGTAATCGGCGGGGCCGAAGGAATCGGTGTAACCGGCTACGCGGACGGTGTGATCCGGGTATTTCTTCAAGGCGCGGGCGGTTTGTTTAATCGGTTTTAAAGAAGCGGGGTCAATTTCGTCGCTGTTGTAGCGGAAATTAATCGGTTCTTTATAGGTCAAAACAACGCGGTCGGCCTTGCGGTTTACTTTGGCCACTTCGGTAAAATCTTTGTCTTCCACTACGGTTTTAGCGGGTTTAGCAGGTTCTTGCTTGGGGGCCGGTTTAGCGGCGGCTTGGGTTTGAACGGGCTTTTGGGTGGTTTTGCAGGTGTTTTTGGTGCAGGTGCAATGGCACGCGCCTAAAAATAAAGCGGCGGCCAACAGGGTTACTACTTTCTTCATTGGGGTCTCCTTATAGTGTATAGTATTACTACTTTACTTATATTTTACAAAATCCGGCAAGTGGGCGCGCCCTTTTTTTTCATTAACTCGCGGTACAGGCGGTAAATGGGTTTACCTAACTTGGGGTGGACATAGTCCGGCAACAGGTACGAAAGCGGCTTTAACACAAATTCCCGCTCGTGCAGGCGCGGATGCGGCAAAAATAAGTGATATTGCGGGTCATCCTCAAACAGGACCAAATCGTCGTAAAACAAAATATCCAGGTCAATCACTCGCGGGCCGTTGGTAAAGGTGGGCTTTCGGCCGAGTTCCTTTTCCAGCGCTTTTAATTTTTTTAAAAGCGGCATTGGCTGAAAGGGCGTGCTTAAAATCAGTACGGTGTTGATAAAATCCTCTTGGTGCGAGTAGCCTTCCGGCTTGGAAATAATGTACGGGGCCACTTCTTTCACCGTGCCGGCGGCGGACAGGGCCTTAATGGCGCGGTCTATGTGTTCCTTGGCGGGGGCAATGTTGCTGCCCAAAGCAATTACGGCGCGGGGCATTAGTTTTCTCCTCTGTATTCTATCCAGCGGTCGGGTTCCTCGCCTACTTTCACACTAAATAAATGCGGCAGCAGGGCATTTAGGCGGTTGTACATCCATACGGCCAGTTCCTCGGTGGTGGGGTTTTTTAAAAGCGTGCCCAAGTCGCACCCGTTTAGTTTGGCGTTAATTTCCTTTTGAAAGACGTCCGCTAACAGGCGGAAATCAAGCAGGTAGCCTTCTTTATTAGTAGGACCGTAGAAAGTAACCTCGTAGTGAAAACGGTGCGTGTGGACCGCTTCGGCCAAGGTGCCGCCGTGCCCGTGGCAAGCTGTAAAATCGCCGCATTGGGTCAAATAGACCTTGCTCATTTGGCCCCCTGTAATTCTTGATAAAAGTCCATAATTTTGCGCGTGTCCTTTACGTCGTGTACGCGCAAAATGTCCGCCCCGCCCTGCAACGCCACCAAATTGGCGGCCAGGGTTTGCGCCTTGCGTTTGGGGGGGAGTTCGCGCTTTTGCGCGAGAAAGGTTTTGCGCGACAATCCGACGAGCATCCGCACGCCTAAATCTTTAAAAAAGGCTAAATGCTTTAAAAGTTCGTAGTTTTGTTCGCGTGTTTTGGCAAAGCCGAAGCCTACGTCAATAATCACGTTTTGCTTGGCAATCCCGCACGAAACGGCCTCGTCAATTTTGCGGGCCAAAAACTCCTTTATTTCGCCCAGTAAATCGGTATAGTCCGTCATCGTTTGCATTGTCTGCGGCGTGCCGCGTGTGTGCATTACCACAATTTGCGCGTTGAAATCTTTGACGATTTTGAACATTTCCTTATCCGGCGTACCGCTTACATCGTTGATGATGGCAACGCCGGCCTTTAAGCCCTCTAATGCCACCGGGATTTTGACGGTATCCAAGGAAACGGGAATTTTGGGCCAAGTTTTGCGAACCGCTTTAATAAGCGGCAAAACGCGGTTCATTTCCTCTTCCGCCGGAACGGGGGCGGCACTCGGGCGGGTGGATTCGCCGCCGATGTCAAAAATATCTACGCCGCCGTCTGCGTAATCCTTGCATTTGGCCAGCAAGGTGGGCAGATTGTTTTGCGGGTTTCCGTCGTAAAACGAATCCGGTGTAGCGTTTACAATTCCCATTAAAAGCGGTTTTGTCATAAGCGGGCCTATTTAATCATTTCCAAAAATTCGCTGCGCACTTCCATTTTTTTGAATGCGCCACGGATAGCGCTCGTAACCATTACGGCGTCGTGCTTTTCAATGCCGCGCGCGCTGATACACATATGTTTGGCCTTGCATACCACCATTACACCGTAGGGTTGTAAGGTTTCCATTAAACTGTCGGCAATTTGCGCTACCAGTTTTTCCTGGATTTGCAGGCGGCGGGCATACACCTCTACCAGGCGTGCCAGTTTGGAAATACCGAGCACGCGCCCCTTGGGCAGGTAGCCGATGCTTATCGTGCCGAAGAACGGCTGCAAGTGGTGTTCGCAGGTAGAGTAAAACTCAATATTTTTAAGCACCACCATTTCCTCGCAGGAGCCCTCGGTAAACGTTTTTAACACGTCTTGCGGTTTCATTTTGTAGCCGCCAAAGAGTTTCTGCCAACTGCGCACAATGCGTTTTGGCGTTTCCAGCAACCCCTCTCGGGTTGGGTCGTCGCCGATGTAGGCTAAAATTTCGCGCAGGTTTTGCAAAATCTTTTCTTCGGTCAGCGGATGTTTATCAGTTTGTGCATTTGCAGGCTTAACCGGGCTGAGGGATGTTCTTTTAGCAGTTTTACGCATAAGTCAATGTTCTCCTGTTTGTTACTTTCGGGTTGAAGATAAATACGGGTGTGCGCGTTTTCGTACGCATAGTATTTTTTTAAATCCGTTAAATCGGTGTCTTTGCCGACGACAATTTTGATAATGTCCGCCTTTTTTAGCATTTCGGGGCTGACGTATTTCTTGGGCGATACGCAAACAAAATCCGCCTGGCTTACGTCGCAGTCGTTGGCGCCGTTCGTTTCCAAGTGGACGGTGTAACCGTGGGCCTTTAATAGCGCAATCAGCGCGGGCAAATCTTGCTCCGTGGGTTCTCCGCCCGTGATAATAACAGCCTTGGCCGGGTATTGGGCAAGGTCTTTTAATAGGGCGTCTTGCCCCATTTCTTTGCCCGCACCAAAGGCGTATTTGGTATCACAAAAGGAGCAGTTCATACTGCACCCGGACAGGCGCAAAAACACGGCGGGCATACCTGTATGTTGCCCTTCGCCTTGGATAGAATAAAAAATTTCGCTAACCTTCCACGACGGCTGCGGCATTGTCGCTCTCCCAAATTTCCAAGGTTTTTAATTTTAAATCCTTTTTGGCCAGTTCCGCGCCAATTTTTTGGAACAGGTAATTGGCCAAGTTTTCGGCGGTGGGGTTTTCCACCAAATCATTTAAAAAGCGGTGGTCGGGCAGGTTTTCGTCCAATAGTTTTTTGATGACCTTAAAATCGCAGACCATACCGTCGGGGCGGATTTCGCCCTCAACCACAAAGACGGCCTTCCATGTGTGCCCGTGCAAATTGTGGCAGGGGCCGTCGTAATGCGGCAGACGGTGGGCCGAACTGAAAGAACGGATAAGTTTTACTAACATTTATTTCTCCTCGGGAAGTGTATTAAAAATCTGTTGCATATAAATAAGGCACAAAATAATTTGGGCAAAGGTAAACAGCGGGATGTTCCAATACAGTCGCACGTACCACAGCGCAGACAGCGGCCCCAGCATAAAAAACGCCCATTTTAAAACAATCCTGCGCGGCAGGGCACTGCGGGTAAAAAGTTTAAAAAACATCCCAACCGCTCCGGCCACGCAAAAGCCAAAGAGCATTATAAACGGAATAGCAAAGAGCGCCGACATAAATGCCACCGCTGTAAGGGCCGAAGCCAAGGTGTCCTTTTGCTTGGCTAAATTGTCCTGCGAGGTTACAAAGTTTAGTTGCGGGGGAATTTCCCGGCTCTGCACGCCGTTGGCGGCGGGCATATAGAGTTGGTTGCCGCTCACCAGCATTAAAATTTGTCCGTTTACCATATCCGCTTGCGTGGGCGGTGTGGCGCGAGAAGAGTCAAACACCAGTTTTACGTCGCTTCCCGGAACGGTAACGCTGACTGCGTTTTTGGGGGTCGTCAAAACGCCCTTTTCAAAGGTAACTTCGGGGAAGTTTTTAAGCAGGACGGGCAGATTTTTATCAATATACGAACCTGCAAAAAAGTAAAAAACAATCAGCGACAGCATAAAAATATAAATGCCGAACGCAATCATTTGTCCCCGCGTGGCAAAGGCCAAGCGGTGATAAAACCGGAAGGATAAAATACTTTTTATATGCAACCAAATCATACGTCCATTATAGCAATTTGGGGGTTACCTTTTGTTCTGGCAGGATACTTCCGTGCCCAAAAAGTAGATTTGGTTCTTTTTAAAAACGCAGGTAAGTTTGGCGGCTTGCACGGGAGTATTGGCCGACGGGGGCAACGCCCGCAAACAAGACACGCGCGTGCAGGAATACGTTTTTCCGCACTCTGGGAAGGATGAAGACGGAAAATTATCAATAAACCACGAAAAGGATAAGTTGTAGTTGAGCGCCTTTAAAAAATTATCGCAGGTCAGTTCTCCTTCAAAGGTGCAGGCGGGCTCGGCCGAGGAGTTTTCGGTCGTCAGCGTTTGGGCGAGCAAGGTATAGCGTTCGGCGTCTATGGGGTCGCCCTCTACGCGGTACACGTCAAAACATTTGAACCCTGACTCTTCTTTGGCGGAGCAGAAGAATTGCTTAAAAATATCGTTGCCCGGGCAGGTGTCCTCCACGGCGGCTCCGTCAGTGGATAAATACTGTGGGGCTTCACGCACCGTTTGGAGCTTCCCGCCTGCCGCTTGCAGGCAAACCGCGCACAGGACAAAGCATAAGGTTAAAAGTTTCTTCATACAGGTATAGTAGCAAATTTGAATTTTTATCCCGGTAAAAAATTTAATTAGTTTTATCCCCGTACGCACGCGTACTTCTTTATGTTGCAAGTGCGGGCGGAATTTATTAAGATATATCCGTATTATCATCTTTTAGTGTAAAGAGGGCTTATGTCCAATAACTTTTTTTCCTTTTTCTCCAAAAAAGAAGTACCTTCCGTTGAAATTAATACCTTAACGCCGGAAATGTTTTCCTTTTTAAGCCAATTTCCCACGGCGTTACTCTTGGTGGACGCTACGGGCAAAATCGCCTTTGCGAACGCGAGCGCGGCCAATTTACTTCATAGCAAGGTATCCTCTTTGTCCGGGGCCAAGGTGGACCGCTTCGGCCTGACGATGCCCCAGGTGCGCGCTATGGCTGAGGATAAAACGGCTAAAAAGGTGGTCATACAACTTGTCAACCGCGATGCGGACGCTGTTTTTGTCAGCGCCGGGGCCAGCAATTTGGCTTCCACGCCGTTTATTATGCTCACGTTTGAGGCGGTGCCGCTTTTTAAACAATTAACGGCGGAAAAGAACTTTTTATCCTCGCTCTTGGACGGATACCCCTGCGCGCTGGCGCTGCAAAATTTTGCGGGCGTTTGCACGCTGTGGAATAACGCGGCGGCTATGTTGTTTGGCCACAAGGCGGCAGACGTAACGGGCAAAAGCATTTATGACTTTTTGCCTAAGGAAATCATCCCGTCCGTCAAGCGCGTGGATGAACAGGTCCGCACCAAATTGGAGCCGCGCGAGGGCGTGCAATTAACATACCGCAACGCCAAGGGCGAGGAACGCGCCCTATGCGTCAGCAAAACCTTGGTAAAGGGGGAAAACGGCAAGCCGCAATTTATTTTAACCTCGTTTGAAGACTGCACCGAGCGACGCAATTACGAACAGGACCTCTTGCAAAACCGCACTTTGTTGCGCGCGGTGCTTGATAACGTGCCCTTGGGCCTTTACACGCGCGACTGCGAAAACGAAATGACATTCTACAACCGGCAGAGTATGGCGGTTTTGGGCGAAACGGATGCCAAATGCGTCAACACCCCACATCCGTATCAGGATAAAAATGTAGTGGCCGAACACTATCACCGCGAACAAGAAGTGTTAAAAGAAGGGAAAATTAAGGACTACCCCGAAGAAGAATATGTGGACCACCACGGCAACAAAAAGATTTTGCACTTAATTAAGGTTCCGCTTATGGATGCGGGGCCGAAGCCGTTGGTGCTTTCTATTGTGGAGGACGTAACCGAACGCCGCCAGCAGGAAGAAAAAATTTCCCGTATGAACAGTATCCTTTCCGCTATTTTGCAAAATGCGCCTATCGGGCTGTATGCGCGCGGAGAAGACGGGGCGATGCTGCTGCGCAATAAACAATGCTGTGTGATTTTTGGAGAGCAGCAGGAAGCCTTTTCCGCCGACGGTTCCCTGCCGCACGAAACGCCCGCCCAAGTTAGTGGGTACATTACGCGCGAACACGATTTGTTAAAGCAAGGCAAAACTTTGGATATCCCGGAGGAGGAATACACCTTGGCCTCGGGCGAAAAGAAACTTTTGCATATGGTCAAAGTGCCGATTACGGGTACCAAGAGTGAACCCAATATGGTGATTACGCTTGTAGAGGATATCACGCAAAAGAAGGCGCAGGAAAAAGCCTTAATTGAAAACAAAAACTTCCTGCAAACCTTGTTGGACCAAGTGCCCGTGGCTATTTATGCCCGCGGAACGGATAAAAAAATTGCCTATGTAAACCGCCGCGCCTTGGAACTGTTCCCCGATGAAAACCCGGAAAAGGAAGACCCCTTCTACATCCAGCGCGAGGATAGTATCTTCCACGATGGCAAAATGGTGGAATTCCCCGAGGAGTGGTACACCACCAAACGCGGGAATAAAATCCTTTTGCATTTAATCAAGGCCCCCGTGTTTGATAAAGAGGGCAAGCCCTTTATGGTACTGACGGTGGCTGAGGATATCACGCAAAAGAAGGAACAGGAAAAAGCCATCGTCAACGCGCGTAACTTCTTGCAGACGGTTATTAACAACTTGCCTGTTTCCCTGTCCGTAAAGGATTATGAGGGCAAATATATTTTGTGGAACAAAAAGGCCGAGGAAATTTTTGGCGCGCTGGCCAAGGACGTTATCGGCAAGACTTCGTACCGTGCGGATTTGAACAAGGACCAGGCCGAGTTCATCCGCGAGTCCGATTTGCGCGTATTTGATAACAAGCGCGAGCAAAATATTCCGCAGGAACTCATTTCCACCGCCACCGAAGGCGTAAAGATTATGCACACTGTCAAAACGCCGCTGTTTAACGAGGACGGCACGCCTAACTGCCTGCTTTCCGTGTCGGAGGATATCACCGCCAAAACGCGTATGGAAAAACAGATCCGCGAAGCGAGCGACAAGAACACCCTGCTGGTGGAAAACGCCCGTGAGGGGATTGCTATTTTGGAGGACGGCAAAATTATCTACGCCAACCGCGCCTTGTGCCGCTTGCTGGGGTATGACGATTTAGCCGCCGTAAAGGGCAAGGCCCTGCTGGACTTGGCAGTTGAGGACCACCGCTTATTCTTAAAGGATAAATACGATGCCGTGGTAGCCGGGGCAGATGACGCTTCGTCCGCCATTGATTTGCGTATGATTAAAAAGAACGGGGCGGAACTAGAAGCCGAATTTGCCGCTGTGGCCGCCACTTATTTGGGCCGGCGCATTGTGCTGGGCTTCGTGCGCGACGTAACGGGCGCCAACCGTACCTTGCGCGAAGTTAAAAACGAGCGCGCCAATTTCCGCGCCGCGTTTGAAAAATGCGTAACGCCGGCGTTCATTTTGACCCATAAGGGATATATCAGCGTGATGAACGAGGCCTGCCGCGGGTTATTTGACTTTACGGAAGCGGACAAGAATTTCTACCGCAACGTGTATATAAAGCCGGCTATTTCGCTGGCAGCGCGCAAATTGTTGCGCGCGGGTCAGCCTGCCCAAATGAACTATACCTTTGATTTTGACCGCGCCGCGCGGATGTTCCCCGGCCGCGTAAAAGGTACGGGCAAATTGCCGCTGTCCGTCAGTTTCGTGCCGATAAACAAGCGCGACGCTAAGGACGGTTCCATTGAAGCCGATTATGTGGTTTTTTTGGAGCCCCAAAAAGCGCAAACGCCTACTCCGCCTGCGCCGCCCGTGGCCGAAGTGCTTACCAAAACGCCGCAGGAAATGCTCGTCCTGCCCAACAGCGAACCTTACGCCCTGTGCAAGGATACTTGGCAAATTGACGTGTGCAACGAGTTGTTTTCGTCCTTGTGCCAAAAGCCGCAGGACGAACTGACGGGCAAGAACATCCGCACCGTGTTTGACGAGGAATCCCGCAAACGCTTGGAAACGGATTTAAAGGATTTGTTGCAGGACGGCACCCTGGTAAACCGCGAATACCACGTTTTATTGGGCGACGGCCCGGAAAACGCCGCCGTGCGTTTAACCGCTATCAAGGAAACAGACGGACGGTATTTGTTTGTGTTCCGCAATATGGCGTTCCACCGCCAAATTATGAAGATTTTGGAGGAACGCTCCGCCCAGTTAAACGCGCTGTTGGAAGCCACCGACGGTGTGGTCTTTACCGTTATGTTTGAAAACGGCCGCTTTGGGCATATTGAGCAGGCGGGCAAACCGCTTGCGCACAAGTTGGGGTTTTCGCAGGATGAGTTGGTGCATAAAATGTTTGGCGAACTGTTTTATGATAAAGCCCGTGGCGAAAAATACTGCGCTTCCGTATTGGAGCGCGCGCAGGAGGAACTGGCCTTGCAGGGCAAAACATCCTTCAAACTGCCCGTGCGCAAAAAGGACGGAACCGCCTTTGAAGCGCAAACGGTGCTGACCGCGCTGGATATGCCGGGCAAGGATTCGGCCTTGGTGGTCGTGCATGATCTGTCCGAGCAAATGGACCGTATGTCAAAAGATTCCAAAGAAGCGCAGGAATTAAAGAGCGTTCGCCAGGCGTTACCCGGGCTGTATTTAAAGACGGACAACAACGGCCGCGTGTTGGAGGTGTATTCCAACTTGGACTATTTAAACAACCAGCAGGCCACGGAACTGTTTTTGGATAAAAAGCCCGCCGAATATTGGCCCGAGGAAGCCGCCGGCCGCGCGCTGTTTGCCATTAAGGAATCCTTATCCATTAACGTAAGTTCCAACTTTGAATTTTCGTGGACGGTACCCGATAAACTGCGCCATTTTGAGGCCAGCGTAACGCCCATTTCCGGGCGGGACGAGGCCGTCCTGTGGGTGAAGGACGTTTCCAACGCCCACGCGTACGACGAGCAAATCCACGAACTGTACCGTTTAACCAGCGAGCCCGGCCTATCCATTACCGACCAAGTAAATAAAGTCTTGGCCTTTGGCTTAAAGGCGTTCCGCGCTGATGTGGGGCTGGTGCTTCGCTTTGAACAGGGCAAAAACGGGTTGGAAAGCCACGTGGTGTATGTAACGAAAAACGATTTTAATTTACAGCGCCATATGGAGTTCCCGGTAGAGGAGTGCCTGATAGATGTGCCCGACGGAAATGTGGTAATGTTCCCGGATTTGGGCAACGCCTCGTGCGAGCGGTGCTTGCATAAGGAAAAGAACTTCGGCTCCTTGGCCGCGGCCCCGCTGTATGTGGGGGGAAAGGTGCAAGGTGCGCTGTGCTTTGCTTCCCGTGCCGCCCGTCGCAGTTTTGACGATGGAGCAGAGGAACTTTTGGGCATTATGGCGCGTTTGTTTGGCCTACGCATAGAACTGCGCCAAACGGGCAAACAGTTGGGCGAAGCGTCGCGCTCGCTGGCGCGGACGCTGGAATATGTGGAAATGCCCGCCGCCATTATTGACCTAGACTATCAAACCACTTTCGTTAATAATGCTCTCTTGCAAACGACAGGCAAACGCATTGGCAATATGCTGGGGCACGATTTCTTTGCCGCGGTCATCCGCAACGACGATTTGTCCAAGCAAATGTTTAAATCCGCGGAGCACTCCGCGTCTGGCAATGCGTTTCAGGTGCGTATGGATTTATTGCACGAAAACGGCCTGTACCAAGATACGGCGTGGGACGTGTACGCTTGCAAAAATTCCGACGGAAACATTGATGGCTACGCCTTAATTGCTTCCGGCAATTAGGTTTTAGTTTAGCAGTAGTGTGCTTTAAGGGACAGCCTGTATTTTTCAGGCCGTCCCTTTTTGTGTGTAGTCGTCCTCCCGTAGTTTTTGGCGGATCGCAGGGGGGCGGCCCGCAGGGGTTTCAGGATCTACATCTTGGGGCGTGGTTGTTGTCGTCATCCTGGAAAGTCGTAGTCCAGGATCTGTTGTTATAAAATAAGGATTAGATACTGGACAGAAACCTTCCAGTATGAC